>NZ_JAMPQC010000001.1:0-212842 GCF_028482225.1 Providencia sp. PROV130
GCCTTAGCATTCAATTCCCAATCCAGTAAATGTTCAGCTGCCAAGCTATACCTCGACAATGAAAGTACTGCATTCCTTCGCTGTACTTTATTTATTTTATTTCACCGGTTTCTGGGAGTAAGGCGTTATCTTGCAAAATACCAATGAGCAGTTCTTGCATTTTTTCTGCCATAATCTGCATATTATTGCGGCCTTGAAGGCTCGCGAGCTCGGTAGTTACCTCACTAAAACAACGCATTAAGCATTGAAGAGACAATGCTGCGCTCTGTGCAGTCCCACAATTAAAGATAACTTCTAGCGCTTCAATATAGGGTTTAGGCATCCACTCATGATAATTACGTCCTTTATACCAAACATCGCACATTGGGCCATTTTTGATAAAAACTAATTGTTCTAATAATTGTAGGAAATACTGCTTCATATCTGCACTTCTTGACCATGCGACCCACAATTCATCACGAGTTAAAGCTATAGTAACTTGATGAGCTTCATGCCAAAAATCAGAGACCACCTCAGCGAATTGCTCTGCAATTAATTGAGGTGGAGCAAATATTTGTTGGTTAGTGCGTTCAGGTAAGCCTTCGGTGATCCCTGTTTTATCGAGTAATACAGTAAAACCACGGGAAAATGTCGCGTCTAAACCTTGCTGCTTCATCTTAGATAATCGCTCAGGCTCGGCAAATGTGAAATCCACTTTGCGGCCTTCTTCAAAGATGACCAAACAAGTTGGCCAATCAGGTGCGTCTTCTTCCAGATTTAGCAAATGAAGAGCAACTAAAGGTTCAGCAAACTGATTAATCCAAGACTTCTGATTAAATATTTCAGTTGTACCATGACCAATCAATTCAATATCAATGTCTGAATAGCTATCAATGTCTTGTTCCCGAGCGCGGGAACCTGTCAATATGACGGCTTCAATTCTTGGATCGAGTAATGAAACAGAGATAATTTTATTTATTAAAGATGCAGGTGATTCCATAACTGACCTAATGAATTAAGTAAGGATGGCTAAGATACCGATAAAGAGGCAGAAAAGCGAAGCCTCAAACGTAAAAAACATGAAAAGAGTACTTAAATGACCAAGTTTTTTCCGAAGTGAAGGAAAATTGTTAGCGTTTATAGGTGATGTGACAGAAATTAAACTGTGTTAGTACCAAAATTGCCTTAATCGCGAAAAGTACATTAGGTTAAACATGGGGATGGAAAAAGTACCGTGGTGATATCGCTAATGTAAACTTAATGTAATTTTTACTTTTTTTGAAAGCCCCCTGAATTTACGCTGTTTTTTATTATCTGTAGCTATATTTATAAACTATTGTTTCCATATATTATATATTAAAATAAAATTTGTATTCTATTTCTTATCAAATTATTATTTGTTTTTTTTAAAGGGAATTAAAATGAAAATAAGTGTATCAAAACGAGATAAATATTTTTTGGAATTAAAAGATTATCATGAATCCATAAATGGAAATATAAAAGAACTTCATGTAGAACTAGATAAATTAACTGAACAAATATTAAAAATAGAAACTGAACACGAGAGTATATTCCTTGCCGAAAATTATAATTTGGAAAGCAAACTAACATATGTTGAATATATTCAATCTAAAATATATATTGATAGAGTTAAAGTTTATATTCATACCGTTAAGGATGCTCTAGGTAAATATCAAAAACTGCAAGATGAATTGAACTTTTATATTAAAAACCCAGAAGAGATAAAAAATATTACACCAAATATCGCTGAGTGCTATGGCAATGTGACAGAAAGTATTCGTAATTATCCATACATTAGCTCTAGATTACACCAGTTATTATCCACATTTGACTCCAAGGTTAGCCAGTTGATCACTGATGCTAAAGAATATACTTTAACTTTTCACTCTTCCTTGGCGGATATAAGATACAGTGCAAATGATATATCTTATTCGATAGGGAGTTTACAGCAATATAAACAATCGGATGAGGAATTAGAGATTAATAATGCTGAGAATGATGAGATTGAAATTGTCACTGAGTATAGACAAGAAATGGATATGTCGAGTGATAAACTAATACAAGATAGTACTAAAAAAGGGGATGTTATCAGTTCCGAAAATAAAATAAAACCTGAATTACATATTGAGAGTCAAAATTTAACCGAGAATATTGCAGGGTTTTATAGCAGAGAGCAAATTCTATCTAATATAGTAAGTCATAATAATATTATAGAATCCATTCTTCTACCTATACCAATATATTAGTTGCATATCTTCCTTTGATTTATCATACCTGCCTACAGTACAAGTCGGCAGGTTGTAACTTTTTTATTTCATGACATTTATACCCGTAACCATTCAAGTTGCAGGGTATTTCGTTGAGGTATAAGTGACTACGCTCGCCGAGCTACAGAATTTATCTATGCACCCCGCCTATTTTCTTTATCGCCTGCCCGCAACTCGAATTATTGTGGGACATAAAATTGACGAGAACGATCCCTATTATATATACAAGTTAACCTCTTAATTAAACACCATCTATTGATAAATCAAAGAGCAATCAACTTTTGCTTTCATGCAGGGTATATCCTTTGAGGAGAATCGCTAAAGGGGAGGAAATGATGCTAGATAAGTAAAAATAGTGAAGACTTATTGAGCAAACTAGCGTATCGTGTTTAGTATATAAAACAAAATTTGTAAATTTAGGCGGTTTTTAGCTTGGCTTAACTATTAAAATCGCTTTATGCTAAACAGAGGCAAGAGATGAGCGTGTTTATCGATTTTGAGCAGTCAGTTTACCCATTCCCAGCAAAACCTGCACTATTAAGCTCGGATGAAAAAACTTTTTATCGTGAGCGGATTAAATCACTATTAGTGGAAAAAAACGCAGTTATCGTCGCACATTACTATACCGACCCTGAAATTCAAGCTCTTGCAGAAGAAACTGGGGGCTGTGTTGCAGATTCACTCGAAATGGCACGTTTTGGGGCCAAACACCCAGCATCCACTTTAGTTGTCGCTGGGGTTAAGTTTATGGGGGAAACGGCAAAAATACTGAGTCCTGAAAAAAATGTATTAATGCCAACGTTAGATGCACAATGTTCTTTAGACATAGGTTGTCCAGAAGAAGAATTCATCCGTTTTTGTGATCAACACCCAGATAGGACGGTTGTCGTTTATGCAAATACTTCAGCGGCGGTTAAAGCAAGGGCTGATTGGGTTGTGACCTCAAGTATTGCAGTGGAATTGATTGAACACTTAGACAGCTTAGGTGAAAAAATTATTTGGGCTCCTGACCGCCACTTAGGTCGTTATGTACAGAAGCAAACTGGTGCTGATATTTTGTGTTGGCAAGGTGCGTGCATTGTTCATGATGAATTCAAAACACAGTCATTAGAAAAAATGAAAGCACTGTATCCCGAAGCCGCGGTATTGGTACACCCTGAATCACCACAAGCGATTGTCGACCTAGCGGATGCGGTTGGTTCAACTAGTCAACTAATTAAAGCAGCACAAAATTTACCTAACCCATCGATGATAGTGGCGACGGATAAAGGTATTTTTTACAAAATGCAGCAAGCTTGCCCCGAGAAGACGCTTTACATCGCTCCAACAGCGGGTGAGGGCGCCACATGCCGTACTTGTGCACATTGCCCTTGGATGGCAATGAATGGCTTAAAAGCGATTGCTGACGCCTTAGAAGGGAATACGCAAGATCATCAAATTCATGTCAGTGAGATATTACGAGAAAAAGCATTACGACCATTAAATAAGATGCTAGATTTCGCAGAGAGTCTAAAATAATAAATACAATTTTAATGAAGTACTGGGCAATACAACATTAACGATCACTTATAAAGGATTTTGGGATGGATTTCTTTAGTACAGCCAATACGTTAGTGCAGATCCCGCTATGGGGTTCAGTTTATGATTTATCTTACATTGAAGCGGTGGGGACTATTGCCGGCTTACTTTGTATCTTACTTGCCAGCCTAGAAAAAACGATTAATTATCTGTTTGGGTTAATTAACGTTTCTCTATTTGCAGTTATTTTCTTTCAAATTCAATTATATGCAAACCTGTTGCTACAGATATTTTTCTTTGTCGCTAATATCTACGGTTGGTATGCATGGAGTCGGGTCACCAGTTCACAGCAAGCAGAGCTAAAAATTCGTTGGTTGAGCTTACCAAAAGCGGCTATAACACTGGTTATTTCAGTCGTTGCTATTATTTATCTCACATTTAATATTGATGCAGTATTTGGTGTACTTGCAAGATGGGCAGTCGAATTATTAAATCTGTTTGGTGCCAACCTTGCGATGCCTACGATAGAACCAGATGCATTCCCATTCTGGGATTCTGCAATGACTATTCTTTCCGTTGTCGCAATGATTTTAATGACACGTAAATATGTTGAAAACTGGTTATTGTGGGTCATTATTAACGTAATTAGTATTGTTATTTTCTTTATTCAAGGTGTTTATGCGATGTCTTTAGAATACTTAATTTTGTTAGGTATCGCAGTCAATGGCTCCAGACTTTGGATAAAATCAGCTAAAGAGAATGGCTCCTCACCAATTTCGCGTGTTTAGCCAGAAAAAATCCGATAAAACGGCTAAAGTGACATCATCGTTGTTTAGCCGTTTTAGTTATTCTTTGCTCTGCCAAATGGGTTTTTAGCTTGTTTATTGTGCTAAATATTAGCCTTTCACCTCATTTTATAATTAACGATTAATAAAACCATGGTTTTATCGTGCGTTTGCCTGTTTACAGACTTCGGTTGAACGGTTAGATTAAAAATTCGATGCTAATTATCTTGTAAGTTTTTTTTAAGCCCAGTGAAGTCATTCACCGCTCCGCTCAACGCTTTACTCAAGCGCAGTAACTTGGGAGAAACCTAGCATGCAAATCAACTACAGTAAAAAATAATAAACATTGGATATACGGGTATGAATTATCAGAACGATGACGTCAGAATAAAACAAATAAAAGAACTATTACCACCTATTGCTCTGCTTGAAAAATTTCCAGCAACCGATAAAGCTGCGTTTACCGTTCATGAAGCCCGCCTCGCTATCCACAACATTTTAGCAGGCAAGGACGACCGTTTGGTTGTCGTCATCGGGCCTTGCTCAATCCATGATACTAAAGCCGCTTTGGAATACGCTGAACGTTTAGGTAAATTGCGTGAAGAACTTAAAGGTTCTTTGGAAATTGTCATGCGTGTGTATTTTGAAAAGCCGCGCACCACAGTGGGTTGGAAAGGGCTAATCAACGACCCTAAAATGGATTGTAGCTTTGATATTAATGAAGGTTTACGTATTGCTCGTGAATTGTTGCTGACTATCAATAACCAAGGCTTACCGACCGCAGGTGAATTCTTAGATGTTATCAGCCCGCAATACGTAGCAGATTTAATGAGTTGGGGGGCCATCGGTGCTCGTACCACGGAATCACAAATTCACCGTGAGCTAGCGTCTGGTTTATCTTGCCCTGTTGGCTTTAAAAACGGTACAGATGGTACGATTAAAGTAGCAATTGATGCCATTAACTCTGCGCGTTCTGCCCACTGTTTCTTATCAGTGACCAAGTGGGGCCACTCTGCGATAGTAAATACGAGCGGTAACCCTGACTGCCATATTATTTTGCGTGGTGGTAAAGAGCCGAATTACAGTGCTAAACATGTACAAGAAGTACGTGAAGGGCTGGAAAAAGCAGGGCTTGTACCGAGTATCATGATTGACTTTAGTCATGCAAATAGCTCTAAGAAATTCGAAAAACAAATGGAAGTCGCAACGGATGTTTGCAAGCAAGTCAGCCAAGGTGACCGTTCAATTACAGGGATTATGATTGAAAGTAACCTTGTTGAAGGTAACCAAAACTTAGAATCGGGCGAGCCATTAGTTTATGGTAAAAGTGTCACTGATGCATGTATTGGTTGGGATGATACTGAAAAAGTATTACGTCAATTATCTGATGCGGTGATTGCACGTCGTAATTAATATATCATTGTTATTTAATATTAAAAAACAGAAAGCCGATTCAATGAAAGGATTAGCTTTCTGTTAATTTTAGGTCGATTTCAATTTTTGATAAAAATATTAAATTGGAATGATTTTTTTAAATTTTCATCTTTAGTTTATATGATTAATTTTATTTAATAATATGATGGTTTAATATGAAAAATAAATTTGTTTTTTATCTTTGGATGGATTAATTTATATTTAATTTATTTGTATGGGTAAATGAATTTTTGAATGCTAAATTCAATTTAAGAGAATGAGACATGCAAATAAATAAAGCTTATTTGGATATTAGTTTGAGTTAAAATAAAGAAAAATTCAATTATCAATTGGAATGCATTAGATATGTAACGAATATGGATGATAAGTCAGGAATATATGCTATTAATATTTTAAGTGAATGGTCTGTTTCATTTATAGGAAAAGATTATATTGGTCTTAACTTAAGAAAAGATGTAATTATTTTATCATTAAACCTGCCTGCATTGTTATTAATAGTTCATATATAAAGCAGTTAAAATACATATTTACTTTATGGAATTAAAGTGAATTTTATCTTAATTATTTTTGGTGTTATTTTAAATTAATTTTTAATAATGCTAATCTTGTTTTGAAATTAATTAAAGGAATTTAAAATGGAGTTTAGATATACCTTAAGAGTGAATTATGAAATTTATTTAAAACGAACCGTTCACGATCTAAAAGAAAATTATAATTTAAGATTAGAGAAATATGAAGAGAATGCGGATTTTCTTTTAAAGGAGATGTCCGCAGTATCCAAAGGGATTGACAATGAAACAGATAAAAAAATTATTGATGAATATTTTTATTCAGTAATTGAATATTTTAGTGAAAATAAAAATTCAGAGTTTTTAAATAAATATAGTGAATATGCTGATAACCCTAAAAAAAGAAATTCACTTGAAAAGAAATTGATATTCTTAGCTAAAGAACAAATCAAGAGTCTTGAAAAACCCGGTATCAGCGGTGAAAAGTTTGCCTCTTTACGTGTTGAAACGCGAAGTGAAATAAAAAAATTCATGAAGCTAGTGGACATGATTGATCAACCATCCAGAGACTTAATGTGGAATTTGAGGGATGTATCTGAAATAGTAAAAGCATCACATGCAAATGATTATGACTATATAGCTATTCATATTGGCGATTATTTAGAGAGTATTAGGTATATTAAAGAACAAATGGTTGAGGTTAGAAAAAATATCAGTGCGATAAGTGAGATATTAAATGACAAATCATTAAGCGATGCTAATGCTGACTTTTATCATGACTGGATGGATTTTCAAACAGAAAGATTGGAAATACTTTCTAAAGACATTGCCATCATTAATGAAGTTACAAAAAAAGCGGAGCCGGTAATTATTCTGAATGGTAATTCTGGAACACCTATCATTGATCTTTTAGGTGAATGGTCTATTTCATTTATAGGGGAGGATTACATCACTCTTAATTCAAGTAAAGATGTGACCGCTTTCTTACTAAACCCGCCTGTACTGATACCAGTAGTTCAAGCTCAATAATTGTAAAAACCTTCGCCAGAAAAAATTGGCGAAGGTTTTTAGAGTATTATTTATTTTGATATGTACTTTTAGGTATCAGTTGCAAAAAATTTTCTACTTGGTTTTTTTCTTCTGGCGTTGTATTCGCCGGTGTTGCCGTTAGCTGTAAAGTTTGGTTATCGGCCTGTACGTCAAAATACATTTTTCCTTTTTCACCTTTCACGTAAGTGACATCTTTTAATGGTATACGGTAACAATGTGCAAAAATATTTGGGCGAATATAAAAATGTGAGTCTTTAATCGCTAAATAGATATTGTCACTAGCCTTTCTACCAAAGTAACCAAGAAAAATGGTAAAAACAAACAGGAACATCCCTAAACTTTGGCTTAATATAATAAAAGTGATACTGATTAAACCAAGTGCGCCGACTAAAATACGGTTATTACGTTTGTTGAACTCAACACGTTGGTCAAATTGAACATTTAAAGATGTATCAAATTGGTTTAGTTGATGATAGCGCCAGCGGATCGCAGAGAAAATCATTCCCATGGTAAATACAATGGTGATTGGCATCAATGCTAGGCTACTTAATATCGTAAGAACAATGGATAACCGAGGTTTATAGGTCATCACCATCATACTAATAATTTGTACTGGAAAGCTGACACAAGCAATGATCATTAAGGTTTTCATCAGCTCAGCATTAGCTGCACCATTTGAACCATCAACGACTAATTCGCCACCTTGGATCATATACAGCAGAGAGCCTAAGATACTGGCGCTTAGTACAAGACCAACCCAAACATACATATTAAATTTGTTCATTATTTATTCTATAAACTGAGTGGATAATGCCTCATATCATAATCGGTTATTTATATTTTCAACATAGCTGACACCATAATTTTGGTAATTTCGTGTAAATACATCAAATAAAATGAATTTACAGCGCTTTCTTGGGAGCTTTATAGGTTAAGGTGTAGGTTTCTGGTTTAGACCAAGAGGCAAATAGAAAAATATCAAATGAAGGAATTATGCAAATAGATAAAAAACCGTTATCTAGCCATCTAATATTATGGTTAAAATATTCTTTTGATTCATAAATGTTATCATCGGGCATGACGCATGAAAAATGCCAATAGTCTGATGCGCCTTCACCAATTGTTTTAGAAACAGAATACTCAAAATCGATTAAGGTAGAACTTTGAAATACAGAGAGTGATCCAATCAAAACATCGGTTCTTTGGCAACCGGAGGCTTTATGACGAATAACAATATTTCTTATATTAAATGTACACATATTAGTAATTGACAGTTGTCCTTTACGAATAGTAGCAGATCTTGAGGTAATATCTTTATCCTCTGAAATTATTTTTCTTGAGAAATGCATAAATTTATTTTTCCTAATAAATAATTATAACATTTAGTTGTTTATATTTTTAGTACTAGCCTGATTTATTAAAGATTCATAACAACCTAAACTATTTGAAAAAAATACCCTTGCATAATTATCTTCATTAATAGTACCAAGCTCAGTTGGGTCTAAGTGTAATGAAATTAAAACTAAACCATTGTCATTAGGGGATATATTACAATAAAAATTATTTTTTCCCTTTGAAGTAATAATGACATCACTGTCAGACCATGTCCATTCAACACTAATTTGCCAATAATCAAAACTAATGTGACTATCTGTATATGTAAATTTGGTATGCCCTACTACTTTTAAAGGTTCAGGATTATCGACGATTAAAGTTTTACCTACCATTCGGTCATTATAATATTCTATCTTTACTCTTTTTATTTTTTTTCTATCTCCTGTCATGTTTATAATGGCCATAGTGCCAGGAAGATATATTCTACTATCTGCATAGAGATTCATTTTTTTCCTAAAATTAATAACGTATTGTTGATGTTACACCCGCAATTTGGTCATCGACACAGCGAGTAATCGTAATTGAATTTTCTTTGGTATAAGATGAAAGTAATAAATCAAACATTGCTTATCCATTTTCATCATTAATTTTTCGATAAACAGAAATTGGAGTTGTGTCAGTACTATTAATTTGTAATGTAATAGAGACATTAGCATCTTCCCCATTGTCAACACCAACAGAAATCGATTTTATATACCCCGATTTATCTTTAGATGAGGAGCAGTTTTTATATAATGCAGCATGCGATTTAATTGATACTGTCGATAGCACAATCGCGGTTATTAACATAAATCTTTTCATGATATCCTCTCTTCAGTAATTAGTTTTTAATAACACCGATTGAACATCTTATATTCTTTTCTGATTCATATATTTCGTACGATTTTTCCATCGATAATATTGCCAAGTTAATAAATGATAATACTCGACTACTAACAGCGCCATCTATATCTTCACAGTAAAATTCTTCACCAGTATTTGTTTTAATTGATATCTGTGTCTGGCTATCATGCTGCCCCATATTGACTTGTAAATACTGAACGAATCCTTTTTTTTCAACATTATTTATCTCACGGGCATGTATTGAAGTATTGAATAATACTAAAGAGGCGAGTGCGACTACTTGTATGGTTTTCATATGTCTCCAGAATTATCTGTAAGTTAACACTAATGTTAAAATAGCTATTTAAAATTATATTCAGCCAATTATTTGGTGATATCAATTTCAATTTTTGTTTTTAGATAATAAATTTTGATGCTAAATGTTTTGGTGGAATATATAAGTATTATAGTTAATTTACATTCTCATTAAATACACTAATGAAACAATAAATAAGCTAAATATTAAGGTGGTTAAATGAAATTTAATTATTTCTCGTTGATATTTGTATTGTTTTTTTCTTTCTTTTTAACAGGGTGTGTTAGTCAGTTTAATAAAATAAAGCCAAATAACTCTAATCAAAGAGCTTACAATACAAATTACCAAATTACAGTCTATAATAACAGTGGGAGTAATATTAATGTGATAGATAAGAAAATTATAATTGGAAAATGGCATAAAGAACCTGCTCCAGAAATAAAAAGTAATGAAAGTGATTTGTTTATGCCTGTTTGGTTTGCAAATGCAGGTGCTGAAGGTTATGTTGAATATTCAATTTATAAAGGTTCATTTAAAATTCATTGGAAGTATACGAAGTCAGGAAATCGACATAATTGGGTAGAGGTAAATGATCCACATGGGTTATATAATATATCATGCCATAATTGTAATAGAAGTAATCTATTTAGCGTATATGTGACTCAAGTTAAAGAAATTGAAAGTTATAATATATTGATTATGTCAGACCCCCAAGCCTGGCGTTTACAAAATGGTTTAAATCCAAATAAAGATCGTAAAGAGTGGGAAACTGTTAACCAAAAGGTATCAGATAGCATTAATATATTAAATGATGTTTATCAGTTAAAATTTGGGATAATAAATGGAGATATCACTGAGTTTGGAAGAAAAACAACGTGGGAAAGTTTTGATAAAATATATACGAATAATATTAAATTCCCATTGTATATCGGTTTAGGTAACCACGACTATGCGAATAATGTTGGTGATTGTTGGGGCAAGGATTGCGCTAGAAACTCTTTTTTAGAATTAATAAGACGAATGAATGTTAATTATAAATACACACTAGAAAATTTTAATTTTGACTATGATGAGAAAAAAAGGATAGGGAGTGGCGCTTATTCATGGGATATGGGAGATGTTCATTATGTCCAACTGAATAATTATCCCACTTACTTTGAAAATTTGGGAAGTGTAAAGGTGACAAAATCAACGGAGTGGTTAGATAAAGATTTATCTGAAGCATATCGTAGAGGGAAGGCGACTATTTTAAATTTTCATGATTCTTATGACCACATTGCAGAAAAAAAATATACATCTGATAAAGAGAAAGAAAAATTAGAAAAAATGATTAAAGATTATAATGTGATAGCTATTTTTTCAGGGCATTCTCATTTTTCAGGTTTTACAGTGGGTTATCTTCGAGGAGTGATAAATTACGACAGTGGGGCTTTATTTAAAGGAGACTATTTATTAGTTTCTGTCGTCGATAAGTGTATTGAGGTTGAGGTATACAACGGCTTTAGTGGCCAACCTGTGAGAGTCAAGCGCTTAGGGAAGGAGTGTGGAGACTAGATTTTGATTTAAGTGCGAAACCTTTTCAGTTGTCACTCCAGTTTTTCACAACGTAAAAAAGGTTGAGCTTATGCCCAACCTTTTATTAAAAATAAAGTCAGTAATTACTTCGCTTTACCTTGGTTTGCAACTGCAGCTTGTTTAGCAGCGATTTCATCTTGGTTACCTAAGTAGTAACGTTTGATTGGTTTCATGTTTTCATCGAATTCATAAACCATTGGAACCGCAGTTGGGATATTCAGGTTCAGAATTTCATCTTCTCCCATGTTATCCAAGTATTTGACTAAGGCACGTAGTGAATTACCATGAGCCGCGATGATGACTTTTTCACCGCTAGCAACGCGAGGCTTAATGACTTCTTCCCAATAAGGGACAACGCGCTCGATAGTGGTTGCTAAGCTTTCAGTAACAGGTAATTCTTTGTCAGACAGTTTTGCATAACGTGGGTCATGGCCAGGGTAACGTTCATCATCTTTAGTCAGATCTGGTGGTGTGATCGCAAAACCACGACGCCATAATTTAACTTGCTCATCACCATATTTTGCCGCAGTTTCTGATTTATCTAACCCTTGCAGTGCACCGTAATGGCGTTCGTTCAGTTTCCAGCTTTTTTCAACGGGTAACCATTGCTGTTCAACTTGATCAAGGATGTTCCATAAAGTATGGATAGCGCGTTTCAGAACGGAAGTGTAAGCAAAATCAAAAACAAAACCTTCGTCTTTTAGCAGTTGGCCTGCAATTTTTGCTTCTTCGCGGCCTTTATCAGACAGTTCTACGTCAGTCCAACCTGTGAAGCGGTTCTCTTTGTTCCACTCACTTTCACCGTGTCTTACTAAAACCAGTTTAGTTACAGCCATAGCTAAAACTCCTATCAGTACATTCTAATTAGAAATGAATTGTTGCTGACCTACATTATAGGGATAGTCAACTTGAACGCCAGTAGCAACTTGCGTTTTCTCCCTATCTATGTGAAAAACAAATTTTACATGAGGGTAATGACTTGTTTTCTAGCTTCGTAGATTCTGCGAATACTCTAAATTTAACTCGAATTGAATCGATACAGCAAGCGATAAAATGACGGTTCGTACATTCTTATGATGGATATCAAGCAAAGTGCCTAATAATTTTAAGGCAAAGAACCGGCAGTTGATTGTTTTTTACAAATTGCTGACGATTGCTGTTTAAACCGAGTTTGTTTTTTCACCATAAGTTTTTTGTTCGGTGATTGAAGTACACTGATTCGTTTGAGCATTGTGTTTAAAGTCGTGAGTTTGTAATGGTCTAATGAACTGATAAAATTGAAAATGTTATCAGCTTTTGATGAACTGCATTATCTTCACTTATTGAGAAATATAAATTTAATGAGTTAAGGTTATTCAATGTATCATTATTCTGACCTATCTTAAATTTGTTGTTTTTTAAATTTTTTATTTCATTAAATTTCTTTTAATTAAGCCAATCGGTTGAATCGCATTCTATATAAAAACTCATAAAAATACTTTTTTTGAATTAATATAAAAAATGCAGATTAATAATTCATATTATTGCGGAATTTACAGTTTTTTATTCTTTCATCTTTTTGGCTAAAATATATTTTTAAAATAAAAATATTTTTAAAATTTAATCTAAGCCATTAATAATCAATTTATTATTAATTAACAAAAGCCGTTAATAAGGTTTTGATAGTTTTAATTTTTATTTATTTTAATAAATGAGGGTGGAATCACAGTAATTTTTTCTTTTATACGATTAGAATGATATAAATTTCTAAAGGGGAAACACGATGTCTTTACATTTTGCTTCATTTTTTAAGGCCTGCATTTTATTTTTGCTGTCACTTGATAGCAAAATGAAGGCTTTATTGAGCAAAATTTGCTGGTTTGTTCCCGTTACCTCTTTAGAAAAAGACGAATCCGAATACCCTAACCAATTAGAGAGCGATTTTTCAGTTAATTGGTCGCAATTATGGCTGAGTGCACAGACGCTTTATACCGCAGTATTTGCTAGTGACGTGATTAAAGTAGAAAGAAAGTGTTGCGCTAAGTCATTAATATCATTGAATATTCGTAAGCGTTACGAATTGCTATTTTTGTTCCTTGTTTCTAGTTTACGTCACATGATGACTTGCCGTCATTCTAGTGGTGCACCTGGAAATTTGGCTAATTTAACTTTAATTGTCTTTCAAAAGCACAATGCGCGTTTTCGCCATTGTGCTTTTTTTATTACCTGAATTAAATTTTTAAGGAGTTGTTATGTTTATTATCTGTGTCGCTGCTTGTCCTACTGGTGTTGCTCATACTTACATGGCAGCGGAAGCATTGGATATCGTAGGGAAAAAACGCGGTCACGAAATCAAAGTTGAGACCCAAGGGAGTATGGGAATTGAAAATGAAATTACCAGTGATGACTTAGCAAGAGCAGATGCAGTCATTTTGGCTGCTGATGTCGCCGTTATTAATAGGGAACGATTTGATGGAATGATTAAGCTTGAATGTAGCGTTGCTGATCCAATTAAGCATGGCGATGCAATTATTGATGCCATCGAGGAGGAAATGAAGAATGGGGCAGTTTAATGGTACATCTAAATTAGGTATTGGTACGGAAATTAAAAATGCCATTATGACAGGTGTGTCATGGATGCTGCCATTTGTGATTGCTGGTGCGGTAATTATGGGGATAGCGCGTATTGGCGCATCTTTATATGGTATTGATAATATTTGGGATGCAAGCCATCAGGAAGCGACAAATTTTGTGGTGCAAATGCTTCATAAATTTGATGGCTTTGGTGGGTTAGCGTTATCACTCATGTTACCCATTGTTGCGGGTTATATCAGTTTTGCGATTGCGAATAAACCTGGACTAGCGCCAGGCATGGTCGGTGGCCTATTGGCCAGCAATTTAGGGACGGGGTTTTTAGGTGCGTTAGCGGCAGGGTTTATTGCGGGTTACATTGTTCGTTTATTAGCGAAGTATACGAAATTACCTAAATCACTTGCATCAGCAGGACCTATTTTTATTTTGCCAGTCGGGGGTACATTACTCACTTGTATTATTATGGCATTTGTGATTGGTGCACCTTTAGCGGCACTTAATCATGGTATGGAACAATGGCTTTTATCAATGTCGGGGTCTAATAAAGTTATTCTTGCTGCCGTTATCGGTGCAATGGTTGGATTTGACCTTGGTGGTCCAGTTAATAAAGCGGCTGTAACTACTGCAATGGCATTATTAGCATCGGAAATTTATGAGCCAAATACTGCGGCTCAAGTGGCTATTATTATTCCCCCAATTGGCATTGGCTTAGCAACGTTAATTTGGGCAAAACGTTTTCCTGAGTCATTACGAGAGGCTGGTAAAGCGTCGACATTAATGGGGTTAATTGGTGTTTCAGAGGGGGCAATTCCATTTGCGCTGGCAAATCCAAAAATTATTATTATCAATATAGTTGGTGCAGCAACAGGTGCGGCGATGGCAGTTGGTTTAGGTGCAATAAACCATGCACCTATTTCAGGTTTTTATGGTTGGTTGGCTGTAGATAAATGGCCAATATATATATTGTCTGTTGCCGTGGGATCCGCAATTATTACCATTGGTTCCTTATTAATATTTCGTGGTAATGAACCGATAGAAACTAAAAAAACAGAGACGGCGACTCCTAAATTTAAAGTCGGACGTTAATCGAATTTTTATATTATTAATATTGTGCTGTGTTAATTAGCGTGAATAACGTGATGGATTCGCTCGGCTAAAAAATATTCAAAGGTTATATAATGAAAACTGTACATTTAATTCAACATACACACTGGGATCGTGAATGGTATTTCACGGAGAATGATTCCAAAATTATTCTTTATTATTTTATGAATGATTTAATAAAACATTTAGCAGAAGATCCCACCCTTGGACCATTTGTATTGGATGGGCAAACTGTCATGTTGGAAGACTATTTACAGGTTGCGTCGGAACAACGTGAGAGCCTACTAAAATTAATTAAACAAGGCCGAATTCTTATTGGGCCTTGGTATACACAAACGGATTTTTTAGTGGTGGGAGCCGAATCCATTACGCGTAATTTATTATTGGGCAAAGCCGATTGTGAACAATGGGAAAACTATATGTCAATAGGCTATGTGCCTGATTCATTTGGACAAAGTGCACAGCTTCCAATGTTTTTACAAGAGTTTGGCATTAACCATGCGGTGGTATGGCGCGGCTGGTGTGAACATGATGTTGCCAGTAGTGAATTTATTTGGAAATCTCAATCAGGCCATCGAGTCACTACGGCGGTATTACCTTGGGGGTATGGTTGTGCGAAATGGTTGCCTGATAACCCAGAAAAAGCGTCAGCTGTTTTACCAGCAATCTTAGAAAAACAGGCTCGGTTTGCTTATTCGGACCAAATATTGTTACCTAATGGTAATGACCAGTCGCCATTCGAGTATGCCGTTCCCGGGATGCTTGAGCAGCTAAACAAAGCACAAAATGACTATTATTTTGTCAAAAGCAGCTTTAGTGCATTTTTTGATGCGCTTCAAGCTAATAGTTCGGGATTACCTGAATTTGAAGGTGAATTACTGAGCCCGAAATATATGCGTGTCCACCGTGGTATTTTTTCTACACGGGTGGATATCAAATTATTAAATGCGCAGTTAGAGCAATTTGTTAGCCAACAACTCGAGCCACTTTTGGCGATTAATTGGCGGCTTGGTTTGCCTTATCCACAAACCGCGATTGATAATATTTGGCGCAAAGCGATGCAGTCGCATGC
Source organism: Providencia sp. PROV130 (assembly GCF_028482225.1). Taxonomy (NCBI): domain Bacteria; kingdom Pseudomonadati; phylum Pseudomonadota; class Gammaproteobacteria; order Enterobacterales; family Morganellaceae; genus Providencia; species Providencia sp. PROV130. The sequence continues at coordinate 16,419 of NZ_JAMPQC010000001.1, forward strand.
CCACGACAGTATTGGTGGGTGTAACTCTGATCGTGTTAATAGCATGGTAAAAGCGCGCTTAAAAGACGGCTTAGAAAGTGCGAATCAACTGTTTGACTTGAATATGAAGATGCTTGCTCGTGGAATAGAGGCGACCCAAGAAGGTAAAAAAGTGATTATCTTCAATTCGTTGCCACATAAAAGAGATGCGCAGGTTCGCATTACACTTTATACACCTGAAAAGCAATTTTGTATTAAGGACGATGCAGGGATACCTTGCCGCTGGCAACTTATTCGCGAAGAAAAACAAGATATGTCACTGATCGTACAAGAACTGGCAAATAGTACAACAACGACATGGTATCGGAAGTGTGAAATATTACTTGAAGCGAAAGACCTACCTTCCTGTGGTTATCGGACTTTTTATTTACTTGAAGGTGAAAATGCGGGCTTTGACACTCCTACCCATATTCAGGCTGAAAATATATTAGAAAATGAATGGTTGAAGCTCGAAATACATCAAGGGCAGTTGACGCTAACCGATAAACGCAGCCAGCAGCATTATCCGAATATTCTTCGATTAATTGATGGTGGGGACGCAGGGGATAATTATAACTATTCGCCACCTGAAAATGATTGGTTAATCAGTAGTGATGGTCACTTACAGCAATTTGATTGTATCAGAGCGCCTTTAATGGATTCGCTTATGCTTAATTGGCAGATACCCGTTCCTCAAAATGCGACGGCTCGCCAAGAAAAGCAAGCTAATGCGTATTTAGCAGCTTGCATGAAGCTTTCTTTGCCTCATGATAAGGCATGGTTAGATGTTGAAATTACGATCAATAATACGGTCGAAGACCATCGAATTCAGGTAGAGATCCCTACGGCAGTTCAACAGGTATTTCATTTTGCAGACCAACCTTTTGGTTTGATCCAGCGAGAAAATCAGCCAGCTGCCATGAAAATATGGCGAGAAGAAAACTGGACAGAAGCACCAACGGCACTCTATCCAATGCAAAGTTTGGTAATGCAATATGATGATAAAAAAGGTATGTGTGTTGTTACGAAAGGGCTCAGAGAGTATGAGATACCCACAAACCAAACCGATATTATTCGCGTAACCCTGCTGCGCAGTGTGGGTTGGTTAGGGCAAGCCAATCTCACTTGGCGGCCGGGGCGTGCATCGGGAATGGTTTTACCATCACCAGAGTCACAAATTCAGGGGCTCCATCATTTTCATTTTGCTGTACTGCCGATAGACAATGGTCAAAGTGCCCAACTTTGGCGTGATATTGAGCATTGGCGTTTACCTGCGTTTGGTTACCTAGATTCTGGTTGGTCTCAATTTAAAACTAATCCTCATTATATTGTTTTTCCTGATATTTATAGCTTGCTGATGTGGGATAGCGAGCTGCATTTCAGCACTTTGAAAAAAGCACAGAACCAAGAATCACTTATTTTACGCGGGTGGAACCCAAGTAGTGAAACCAAAACTTATTCAGAGCCTAAGTCGAATACACGGATACACCAAGTTACTTTATCGGAGTCTACATGCATAAATACAGATAAAGCTGCCCCTTGTACACCTGTGTCTTGGTTAATTGATTAATTAATAAGGAAAAGTAATGAAATTACTTACATTTCGTTGTGAGTTACCAAATGGTATTCATGCAAGACCAGCGAGTGAAATTGAGCAAAAAACAGCTTGCTTTCAATCAGATATTTTACTTTTTAATAAAAGCAAACAACGCCAAGCCAATGCGAAAAGTGTGCTGGCTCTTGTTGGTGCCGATGTCGCTGTTGGTGATGAATGTTATTTTACAATCAGTGGAAATGATGAAAATCTGGCTTATGAAAAACTAAAAATATTTATTGAGCAAGAGTTTATTCATTGTGATGGATTAATACCAAAAAAAGATAAACCAGAACAAGGAATGATCCCGATATATCTGAGCCGGACATTATCCCAAATTATTCAGGGTGACGGTGTTAGCAAAGGTATTGCAAAAGGTAGAGCTATTTATATGGAATCTTTTGATTTACAAAAGATTTCATTGTCAGAGCCATCAAGTTCACAATCAGAGCAATGTGAAATACTAAAACTTGCGTTACAAAGTGCTCGTCAGCAATTTAGTCTAGACATTCAGCAAGCGGATAAAGCAGCGGTTGATATTCTTGAGGCACAAAGCCAATTATTGGATGATGAGGATATTGAAGCGTGCTTGCTTGAACCAAGAGAGGCGCATAATGCGATTGCTGCGTTATCAATGGCAATTGAGGAGCTCAGCTTACCATTTCGAAGCAGTAGTAATGAATATTTACGCCAACGTGAGTTAGATATTAAGGATTTGGGATTGCGTATAGCGAGGCATCTTGGTATCCAATCTAAAATACAACTTCCTAAATTAACAGAAGATTCGATTATTATCTGCCAAGGATTACTAACTCCAAGCGAATTATTAGCATTGAGAGGTGAATATTTGCAAGGTATTGTGATGGCTTCAGGCGCAGAAACATCACATACCGTTATTTTAGCACAATCTTTCTCTCTTCCTTTAATATGTCTTTCATCCTCTATGATTGAATCAATCCAACCTGCTCATGTTTTATTATTAGATACGCAATACGATTTATTAATTATTGAACCTGATGTATATGCAGATAATTGGTTCAAGCTTGAAAAAGATAAATTATCTCATTTTTCTATTTTGACTAATAAACCAAAAATTGATTATTCAGTATTGGACTCGTCTTTAATTTTTCTTGATGAAAGAATGGAAAGTAAAGAGGAAGTCATTAAACGATTAACTGATAATTTAGAGATTCATCACCGAGCTGACTCAGGAGCACAAGTTGAACAAGCAATATGGCAGAGGGAAGAAATTTTTAGTACTGCATTAGGTTTCTCAATTGCAATACCGCACTGTAAATCACCTTTTGTTAAACATAGTAGTATTTCAGTATTGCGTTTACCGAATGAGCTAGCGTGGGGAGACAATGTTGATGTTAAATTAGTAATTATGCTAACAATTAATGATTCAGATGAAAATCAGCATATGCGAATTTTTTCTGTCCTCGCACGTAAATTAATGCATGAGTCTTTTAGAAATGAAATATTAAATGCAGAAAAATCAGAAGGTATTGTTGATTTATTAAAGTTGGAATTAGGGCTGTGAGATGAAAATATAAAATAAATTTAAATTTTAAATAAAGTTAATTTTCTTTTAATTTATTTAAAAGGATGGGATGGTTTTTTCAAAAAATAGAAGAGGTATATATACATAATAGATAACTAATAACTCATTTTTTTAACCGTTAAATAAAAAATAAATATTAATTATAGGAATCAGTTTATGAAAAACTTAACTCTAGGTATCTCTACATTATTATTTTGCACAGCAGCGAATGCGACATATATTGACTATCGTCATGAATGGTTAGGGGATGAACATCGCCATGAAGATCGTGTCAAAATTGGCCATAGCATGCAAAATGGAACTTATTTTAGCCTTGAAGGAAAATGGAGAAGTCGAGATGGTGGTTTCGGTGAAAACCTATCATCAAAAGGAAATGAGGTTGAAGTCGGTTATAAATATAAAGCCACAAAAGATTTTGTTTTAACTCCTTCTTTTGCGCTAGATTCGGGAGATAAGGATACAGCTTATAAATTCAGTGTCAAAGCTGCTTATAATTTAACGGATGATTTTAATATTGGAACTCGTTTACGTTATGGCGTAAGGCATTATGATAACTCTAATAGGCCTAAAAAAGATAATCAACATTATTGGCAGAGTAATTTTTATTTAGGTTATAAGTTGCAAGATTTCTCATTAAGTTATGACTTTGAATATAAATTTGATACTGATTATCCCGCATATAAAGGTAAAGAAAAGGATTATGCGCATAATCTGAATGTGTCTTGGATTGGTAATAAGACATGGGTTCCTTATGTTGAATTAGGGTATGTTTCCTATGATGACGGTTCATACGTCAAAAATGGACAAACTTACCGTGATGCATGGCAGTGGCGTTATCGTGTTGGCATTGCATATAACTTCTGATAGAAATAGTTAATTATCTAAAGGGAACAAATATGAACAATAAATTAAAATATGGTTTTGCCCTTGCATTAATGTCCGTTGGAACTGTCGCAATGGCAAATGACCCTACGGCTCAATCTTATAATTATCGCGTTGCATTTATGCCCGACATCCATTTTCATGATGTCTATGGGCAGTTTGCTGATAATGCATTTGAAGGATTAAAAAATAGTAAAAGTGGTCAAAATGCCGTTATTCGTTCTATGTATGCGCAATTAACCTCTACGCGTTTATTTAATGAAAACTATTTTGCTCTACGTGCTGCACTTGATGATGCAGGTAAGAAAGGTATTAAACTTATTGCATTACCTGGCGATTTTACCGATGACGGCCAACCTATTCACTTACGTGGGCTAGTGAAAGTCTTGCAAGAGTACGAGCAAAAATATGGTATGCGTTTCTTTGCAACGCCAGGAAATCATGATCCGAACCGCCCATTTGATATGCCAGCAGGAAAGGAAGATTTTCTTGGGATTGATGGTAAAACGCAACGTATCTTTAGTTTAGGGGCCAGTGAGTGTACGGGATATAACGGAAAAACGGCTGTTATAGAAACAGGAGCGGAGTTACCGACAATTTGTACCGAAGAGATGGTATATAGTGGTTATGGTCGAGTGATGGATGCAATGAAATCGTTTGGTATTAATCCACTACCAGAAGATATTTATTGGGAAACGCCATACTCAAACTATGATTCCCAAGGTTACAGCTATGAAGCAGCCTTAAAAGCCAGTGATTTTAACCAAAGACAGTATGAAATTTGCACTCAAGGAACAGGCGGTAAATATAAACAGGAGGGGTATGGGCCTTGTTTTAATGTTGCAGACAGTAGTTACCTTGTTGAGCCTACTCCTGGTTTGTGGTTAATGGCCGTTGATGCCAATGTCTATGTTCCTTCTGAAAAAGCGGATATTAACCACCCTAAGGCGGCTAAAAACTTTGCGGGGTCGGGGAATGCGGGTTACAACAAAATGTTGACACACAAACAACAGACTGTTGAGTGGATGGCGGATGTTGCAAAGCGCGCGAAAGAACAAAATAAAACATTAATCACGTTTAGCCATTTCCCGATGGTTGAATTTGATAATGGCGCAGCAGATGACCTTGAAACCATTTTTGGTAAAGGTAAATTTCAGTTAGAAAGGGCTCCAAAAGAAGATACGAGCCATGCAATGGCAAAAACAGGCATCGGTGTTCATGTTGGCGGTCATATGCATTTTAATGATACAGGTGTACGTAAGTATTCGGATGGCAGCTTGCTTTTTAATATTCAAGCTCCCTCAATGGCAGCATATGTTCCCGCTTATAAAATATTGAATTTTAGAAATGCCAATGAAATTGATGTGCAAACCATTATAATAGAAGAAGTACCTCGGTTTGATGAGTTATTTGAGCACTATCAGCAAGAGTGGAATCATCTCAAAAATACCAACTCGTCACATCTTTGGAATAAAGATATTTTAAGCGCAAATAATTATTATGACTTCACTAATTGGCATATTACTGAACTGACACGTTTACGTTTTATTCCAGAGGAATGGCCATGTGAAATTCGTCAAATGTTATTTAGTTTGAATGGTGAAGAGATGCTTATTTTAAGCCAATTAGACACAAAGAAAGCTTATAATGAAGTATTAACGGCACCATTGAGCCAAAATCATGAAATCTGTGCAAAGGACCCTGGGACTGTTAATGTCACCGAAATCTATTTGAAGAAAGACTCCGATGCATGGAAAAAAGCCAGTGATAAAGCTGCTATTCTTGCTAAAAATACAGGGTATCAGTTAAATGATTTTGCAAAATGGAATGGTTTTGACCTTGCTGTGGATTTTTATCGTTTACGTAATGCAGACGAGCTTGCGTTACAAGATATACCTGTAGAAAGATTAAATCAGTATCGGTTCCTTACAGGAACCTTGTTATCGTCATTACCAACTGAGACTGACAAAATTAATGCGGGTAGTTCATTTGAACATATTTTTAAATTACGTTTTGGCAGTATTTTCACTGTAATTGATAAATATCTACAAGGAAATCCGAGTCGAGATTTTTATCTTAATATTGAGTCCGGGGAAATTAAACCAATGAATGTTAATCAAACTAGTAATTAGATTAACGATAGATAACATGGCTATAATAATGAAAAATCACTAACATGACTCGTGTTAGTGATTTTTTATGATAAAAATCATCCAGTTTATGGGGGATTATGAATTTTCAATTCGCTAATATTAACTAGCAACCAACTTAAATGGGTAAGTAAAAAATAACAGATGCCCTAAATTCAACCCGAAATGAATCGATACCGCCAGCCATAATTTACCACTCCACATCCAAGCTAGACCATAAACCAAACCTGCCAATGTAGCGAAGAGGATTAACAACGGCCCACCTGCAAAATGTACAACACCAAATAACAGTGAAGTAATAACTAATGCGAGGTAAGGTGATTTTAACCAAAGAGTTAGGCGTTGCTGTAAATAGCCACGAAATAGCGCTTCTTCTGCTAATGAAACAAAAAATAGATTACAGAGTATAAAAGCAGGTAACCAACTAGGAAAATGCCATTCAAAGGCTAACCCACCAGCAGCAGTCGCAATCAGCAATAAAAGTGGAACAAAAATAACTAATAGTGCCCATTGAACTTTAGTTGCATGTTTGGCTGGACGGCAAATAAATAATGTTGGTAAGCAGGCAAGTAAAATAAAAGGAACGAGAGCCTTATCAAAGTTAAAATACATAGTGAAGGGAACACTATGTGTTCCGACTGTGACTTTATCTAGATATTTCAGGTTATTAAAGCCAGGGAATAAGTGAATAAATAACCCGATCGCACAGATTAGTAAGGTGATTTCACCGATAATTTTTATGGGTAGGTAGTGTTGGAAACGCAAACGAATAATGACAATTAACGTAATACAAGCTAAGAGTAGAATCGCTTGCCAATCAATAATGTGTGTGAATACTGCAGTAATGATTGTGCAGATGAGTAAAAAAAGAGCAATTAAACGATGTGTTGCAAGTGTAGCAAGTGAAGAGGCTAACATTAACCAAGCCATAAAGAATATCCATTATAATGTCTAAATTATTAGAAGAGGCGCAGTGTAATGATTTTGTGTGATTTTTCTAATTGAAAATAACTGAATAATAATAAATTAAACAAAATCAAATGGTTGTAATTATATAATTTAGTTATCATCTATTAAACATTAGATTAAATTTGCCAATAGTTTCACTGTATCTATTGGCAAATAAGTCAAAAATTAGATCGCTTCAATATCGTAACGGTATTTTCCATTATCAGGAACAAAAGTGAGCCGATGCGTAATACAAGCAGGGGCATCTTCATGATGATGGGTAACGAACAGGAGTTGTGTGCTACCTTGGCTTAGCATTACATCAATAAACCGCAATACTAATAACCGGTTAAGACCATCTAAGCCTTGTAGTGGCTCATCTAGAATCAGCATGGCAGGGTGTTTAACTAGCGCTCGGGCAATCAAAACTAAGCGCTGCTGCCCCCACGAAAGACTATGGAAAGGTTGCTGAGCGGTTTGCGTTGAAAAACCTAATAAAGCTAACCATTCATACGCTAATTGTATTTGGCGGTCAGAAGGTGTTTGGTACAAGCCAATAGAATCATGAAAACCGGAAATAATGACATTGAGTACACTGGTTGCGACTCGGTATTCTTGGTGAATGCTATTGCTGACATACCCAATATGGCGCTTAATATCCCATATGGTTTCTCCTGACCCACGACGGAGGCCAAATAAGGTTAAGTCATTACTGTACCCCTGAGGATGATCTCCTGTAATCAAACTCAATAATGTTGATTTTCCTGCGCCATTTTCCCCGATAATTTGCCAGTGTTCGTTTGGATTTACCTGCCAATTTAAACCGTGCAGTATCGGTTTGTCATTGTAGCTAACGGTCCCATTTCTCAAAATAATACGAGGCGTCGTATCATCCAATTTTTCGTCTGTGGTTGGGTCTTCGGTTTCAGGAATGGAAAGCTGTTTAATTTTCTCGCTGTGTTGTAATTGTGTGATTAGCGTGTTAGCGAGTACTGACTCTCTATTTCCTGCCATCGTCAGCTTGCAGTCTGCGACGACACCCATATTTTCAATAAAGTCAGGGAGTTCATCAAAGCGATTTAGCACTAACACCAAGGTGAGGCCTTTTTCAGATAAACTAGAGAGTAGCTCACTAAGATGATTTCTTGAATAGACATCTAAACCATCGAATGGCTCATCAAGGATTAGCAAGTCAGGATTGCCCATTAATGTTTGGCATAATAAAACCTTACGAGTTTCACCGGTGGAAAGGTATTTAAAGCGACGCGAAAGTAAGTCACTGATACCAAAGCGTGCGGCCAGCTCGAGACAATATTCATTGTCTTTATGGTTAAATTGAATGATTTCAGCAGCGGTATACCCTGTGTCATCTTCATCATCGCTGAGCATATCCGTATTGTTGCGCTGCCATTCTTCATTGATGATTTTTTGTAATTGTTCAAATGATAGACGAACTGGAGAGGTGAATGTATTTTTTACGACACCAGAAAGAGGAGGGAGCTCATTGGAAAGCACTCGAGCGAGTGAAGATTTACCGCTGCCATTGGCACCAATAAAAGCCCAACTTTCCCCTTTTCCGATGTTAAGCTGCTGAATGTCTAAAGTCTGTATTTCGCTGAGCTTAAAGTTGCCATGTTGTATTGTTATTGCGCTCATCAAGCTTCCTTATCATGATTATTTACCTTGTCATCTATCACAAATAATCAGGATTGAAGATAAAGTCAACAACTGAACAGCATGGCAGGAAAAAAAGGTGAATGCTTACTTACTTTTATAGTAAGTAAGCAGGACAAATTAGCACAGGGTGGCAATAATCACTTGGTCAGCATTAAATAGTGCAGTAACGCTATTATTCATTTTCAAAGATTGGCTATCAATTTCACTGTTTGGCATGGTTGAGCATAAAGTTTCACCGCCTGTGAGTGTCACTATTACTTCGCTGTTCTCATCACCTCTCTCTAAAGTGGTAATTTTCCCTGCAAGGTAGTTATCAAAGCCTGTTGGGTTGGGTTGTTTAGTAATTTTTACCCAAGGTGCTTTAATCAATGCGAGAACCTCTTTCCCTTCCGTTAACCCTAAACGGTTAGCGCTTTGCTCTGTTAGTGCGGCATTAATCACAGTGCTGTTATCGGCTAAGCGAATTTGTACATGTTGTTGAACTTGCATATGGTCACGGGAAATTAAGGTACCAAAAAATTGGTTACGGGCACTGGTTTGTAATGAAAACCGTGAAATAGCCGCTAATAAGCTGTCTAAAGGGAGATTATCTTCTTTAAGTACATCAAAGGCTTTTTGTTGAATTTGTGCAAGTAAATCATAAAGTTGGAGTAATCTTTCACCATAGTGAGTGAGTGTGGTGCCGCCACCGCCTTTGCCACCTGTCGCTCTATCAACAAGGATATCATCAGTGAGTTGGTTCATTTCATTGATGGCATCCCAAGCACTTTTATAGCTTATCCCTGCCAGTTTAGCACCTTGGCTGATTGACCCTGTCGCTTTAATTTGTTTTAGTAGCGCGATACGGCGAGGATCCGCAAATAAACTGCCCTGTAGTTTCAGTGTGAGTAAAATTTCGGCCTGCATAAATTTCTCCCTTCCGGCGTGGCTGGTGATGACAGACGTAAAAAGCACGTTTAGTATGTCGTTAGTATAATATTTTGTCTAAAATAGTCTCCATTATAACGTAATTGTGCGTTATTATTTTGATTTGATTTATACTCAATGTACTGAGAGTCAAGTTTTCCCTCGTCGGCGTATCTTGTAGGCTGGTGGGCACAGTATCACTGAAGAGGCTTTTTCCTATGTTTGAACTAATTAAAAGTTTGGGTTTTGCCCTGATGATGGTTCCAGTCGTTATGTTTTTGATCATGGGGTTGATCTACGGTTTGGGCGCGTTCTTTAACTTACTGTCTAAAGCACATGTACCTCATCATCACAACACTGAAAACAAGTAATTTTTAACAAAATTTATTGTTTGACTGATTATAGACCCCCTGACTGTAAATGCAGTCAGGGGGTTTTTCATATTGGAGAGGAATTTCATGATGGTCGGTATTCGTTATCGTAGTAAGTAGAAAATAATTGCCGGCGTTCATGAAGATTAAATTGCTCTTGTTCATGAATTGTTTTATCTAAGAAATCTTGGTGGAATTGTTTGAGCGTTTTCTCAGGATCTTGCTGAATATTTTCAGTTAATTGTTTCATTGCGGCAAGAACAAATAATCCACAGCCATTAGGTACGTTCTGTTGGATGTTTCCTTCTATGTAAGTGATATCTTCTTCAGTAACACCGGCCTTTTTGGCTGCCACTGTTATTTCTTTTCGAATATCGGTACTCACGTTATCGTATGAATTAAATAGAGTGCATTTTCTTTTATTATTTGCTGATTGATGTGTTGGATCTGCTTGATAGAGCACAAACAAGATCCAATGGTTATCATTAACATTGATAGGGAATAATTCGAATTGGTTTAATGTATTGCTATTTAAGACTTTTTGTTCAATTATTTCTGCTAATAAATTGTACCCGCTTTGGGTGAGGCCTATTGAGTCATTGACTGTCATATTTGATGGCAAAGTTGGGTTATTTTTATTGCTTGCGTCAATCTCATCACTTGTTGTCATCCTGTTATTATCCCAAAGAGTGGATTCCGCGGGTTCATTTTTCATCAATAGTTTTGTTAAACCAAGTCTATCAATAACTTTTTCTATTGCAGACCCGACAATATAAAGCAGCTTAGAAGGGGTCGTTAGTTTCGAGTCTTTTAGGTGTTTTTTTATTTTTGTATTAAGGTGTAATTGATATAATTTTTTGCTAGTTTCTTGTATTTCTTTATCTACACCTTTCTTTGCAGGCAGCTTTCCGCTAAATAAATCAAACAGAATATTTTCTGCTTTTCTTCCTTCGCTGTCTTGTCGTAGAGCGATATTGTGTAATAAATCGATACTCTCTAAGTTCCCATCACTAGCCGATTTTGCTAAAGAAGCTAAGGTTTCAGATGCTATTTCTTTATCAAACAGTCCATTAAACTGTTCGACTGTTAATTCTGCAATAAAGTGCGTACTAAGCTTTGTTGGAAAGGCCACCATATAATTACCTTTGCTATGTCGTTTGTAAAAGTGGAATGGAATACTGAAATGTGCACAACTTGTGCCGATAAAGTTATAAGGGGAATAGAAAGTTTTCTATAGCAAAACGATTTGAATGCTTGTGCGTTTTTTAATCGGCTAATTTTTCTTTTAGGGAAAACATGCAACAAAATTGCATCATTTCTTGCGCCAGCACACTTTTATCGCGAGTTTGACTTTAAGTTATCGCTGTGTCCTGTTATATATAACGTGTCGATTAATACTAGGGTAGATAAAAATGAAAAAAGGTTTGGTATCACTTCTCGCGGGCGCAACATTGACGTTAACGATGGCTAGCCATAGCTTTGCAGCAGATAAAATTACGGTTTTTGCGGCGGCTTCTTTGACGAATGCATTGAATGAAATTTCAGAACAATATAAGAAAGACACTCAGGTTGAGGTTGTTGCTTCTTATGCATCGTCCTCAACGTTGGCGCGCCAAATTGAGCAAGGTGCCCCCGCTAATTTATTCATTTCGGCTGACCAACAATGGATGGATTATGCTATCGATAAAAAGTTGATGGTCGAAGATACACGCTATACATTATTAGGTAATGAATTGGTGTTAATCGCACCGAAAGATGCAAAAATTGATAAAGTCGAAATTAATAAACAAACTGATTGGAAAAAACTGTTAGATGGTGGTCGGTTAGCAGTAGGTGACCCTGATCACGTGCCTGTTGGTATTTATGCAAAAGAAGCGTTAAGCAACTTGGGTGCATGGGAAACGGTTGACCCACTATTAGCACGTACGAATAACGTACGTAGTGGTATGGCATTAGTTGAACGTCAAGAAGCGCCTTTAGGTATTGTTTATGGTTCAGATGCTGTCGCAAGCCAAAAAGTTAAAGTTGTTGGTATATTCCCAGCAGATACTCATAAACCTGTTGAATACCCAATGGCAATTGTTAAAGATCAAGATAACCAAGCAACGCGTGATTATTATGAATACTTGAAAACGCCAGCGGCTTCAGAAGTATTCAAACGTTACGGTTTTGAACCTCGTACTAAATAAACGTTAAGAGAGCATTTTTTGCAGATGTTAAGTCCTTATGAATGGGAAGCGATTTACCTAAGTCTAAAAGTATCCAGTGTAGCTGTAATTTTCAGTTTACCATTAGGTATTTTAATGGCGTGGGTATTGGTCCGCTGTAATTTTCCTGGAAAAACACTGCTTGATAGTATTATCCATCTACCACTGGTATTGCCACCAGTGGTAGTGGGGTATTTATTATTGATCAGTATGGGTAAACGCGGTTTTATCGGTGAATGGTTATATAACTGGTTTGGCTTTAGCTTTACCTTTAGTTGGCGGGGTGCTGCGCTTGCGTCTGCCGTGGTTGCATTTCCACTAATGGTGCGTGCTATTCGTTTAGCGCTTGAAGCGGTTGACCAAAAATTGGAATTAGCCGCGAGGACACTAGGTGCGACACCATTACGGGTATTTTTCACGATAACCATTCCGCTTTCTCTTCCCGGTATTATTGTCGGAACAGTGTTAGCATTTGCACGTTCACTTGGTGAATTTGGCGCCACAATTACTTTTGTTTCGAATATACCAGGTGAAACACAAACCATCCCATTAGCGATGTACACCTTAATTGAAACGCCGGGGGCAGAAGTAGACGCTGCGCGGTTATGTGTCATTGCGATTATTTTAGCCTTGATTTCATTATTGATCTCCGAGTGGCTAACCCGCTGGGGTAAAAAGCGTTTGGGAGTGGCCTAAGATGTTAGAACTCGATTTTTCACAAAAATTAGGCGACTTACAGTTAGAAGTTAAAACACAATTGCCAACGGAAAGTATTACCGCGGTTTTTGGGCTTTCTGGTGCAGGTAAAACCTCGCTTATCAATGTAATCGGTGGGCTAACTAAACCGAATAAAGGGCGCATTGTTCTCAATGGCCGTACGTTAGTGGACATTGAAAAGAAAATTTGTTTACCGCCGGAACAACGCCATATCGGTTATGTATTTCAAGATGCACGGTTATTTCCTCATTATCGGGTGAAAAGCAATTTGCGTTATGGCATGGCGCCTGAAATGAAAGCCCGCTTCGACGATATCGTCGGGCTGCTTGGCATTGAAAAATTACTCAATCGCTACCCGATAACCCTTTCTGGTGGCGAAAAACAACGAGTCGCGATTGGACGTGCATTACTTACCGCGCCTGAAATTTTGCTGATGGATGAGCCGTTAGCGTCTTTGGATTTACCCCGAAAACGGGAATTATTGCCGTATTTAGAAAAGCTTTCTCAAGACGTTAAAATCCCCATTTTATACGTCAGTCATAGCCTAGATGAAATTTTGCGTTTAGCAGATAAAGTCATCGTGATGGCACAAGGTAAAGTTAAAGCCTTTGGTGCCCTTGAAGATGTGTGGGCAAGTAGTGCATTGCGCCCTTGGTTACAGCAAGAAACGTTAAGCAGTGTGGTAAGTGCAACTGTACATAGTCAACACCCTGATTATGAGATGACAGCGGTGGTTGTGGGTAACCAAAAGCTGTGGATCCCACGTGTTAACGCACCACAAGGCACTAACGTTCGGATACGTATTGATGCATCGGATGTATCTTTGGTGCTTGAAAAACCACAAGTGAGCAGTATTCGAAATATTTTGGCCGCAGAAGTGGTTGAATGGATTGAAGATGGCGAACAAGTGGATGTGAAGCTAGATTTAGGCGAAGAACATTATTTATGGGCACGTATTACCCGCTGGGCAAGGGATGAGCTGTCTATTCGTAAAGGTAGAAAAGTGTATGCGCAAGTGAAGGCTGTATCGCTATCTCGTCATCTATAATCACTCGTCGTTCTTGGCGTTGTGACAATAGAAAATAAGAAAAGGAAAGCTGAGCTTTCCTTGAATTAATAAAATAATTGGACGTTACAGAACGTACTTACGGATAACTTCAGCAATACCCGGTTCAGTATTAACTCGAGTCACGAGCTTAGCTTGTTGCTTGATTTCATCAACCGCATTACCCATCGCGACACCTAAACCTGCGGTTGTCAGCATACTTAAATCATTGAAATTATCACCAAAAGCGACAACATCATTCATTGTCATCCCTTGGGATTCAACCCATTCCTTTAAGCGTTGGCCTTTACTATTACCTTTACGGCCGACATCCACCTGATCCATCCAAGACCATTCACAATCTAAACCAAAGTCATTTTCAATTTCACTAACGACTTGATGAAGTTGATCTGTATTTGGTGAGCTAACAGCAAATTTCCAAATAGAATCATAGTTATGCATCACATCAGCGTAATCTTCAACAAATTCAATGGTTGGACGCTGTGCAACAGGTAAGGATTCGGCCCAATTTAATGTACGTTTAATGCCTTCTGTTTGCGCGTTATAGAGCATCGCATTATCAACATACATTAAATGTTGAATATCAGTACCACGCAGTTTATCGATCATTTGCGTGACTGAATCGAGGGTCATCGGATTAGATTTTAGGACTTTTTTGCCTAAATAATCGTATAGATAAGTTCCGTTACAGCAGATCGCTGGTGTATCAAGGTCTAAGGTTTGGTAAAACGGATGAATAGCGACATGATGACGACCTGTCACAATGATGACCTTAACGCCTTGGCGACGGGCTTCCTGTAAGACAGCTAGAGATTCCGGTAGAATTTTCTTTTGGTGATCAAGTAGTGTTCCATCAAGATCGAGCGCAATAACGCGGTATGACATAAACGGCTCCACGTGATTTTAGAGTTATCTATACGATGATTGGCAGCATCAGTATAGGAGATGAGGATATATTGAGCACAGCTATAAACTATCATATTCATGTTAGTAAGCTAAGGTTGTTTTATCATCATAGCGGATAATAGTAACGAACTGAACCGTTTTAGTATCACTATTATTTGTTCTTGGCACGATATATATAGTGGTGTTGGTGTCATTTTTTACAGTTAAAGCGAAATTAAACTAATAGCTGCGATAAATTGTAGATAATATTAATTGGCATTGTTAAATCTAGCTGTTGTTGAGGTTGTCTGTCAGAGACAGATATTCCATATTGTTTAGGTAGATACTTTTGATGTGAAAAGCTCAATATCGACTATGATTTTAAAATTTTAAGATAATGAGGCGTTTTTTTAGTAAATTGCAGAATTGAAATTTCGAACGCTCAAAAAGTTGTTAGCATGGACTCATACTACATTGAAGTGATTTGTGGCGAAGGTTATTTAGATAGTATTTAGCATCTTGCTAGTAAGAATAAAGGGTTTATTGTGGTAGCCAATAAAACTTTGATGTTACATTAAAAAATCAAGTTGAAATAATATACTTCGTTATTTATTAAAAATAAACAAGCATAATATAAAAAGTAATTTTCTTAGATTGTTTTCTTTGTAAAATATTAACTAATATGCATGTCGTTTTAAATTGAAAATAAATTTCATGCGAAATAGTTGGGCCATTAATATGGGGATTTAATTATATGAGGTTGGCGATAATTGGATGTGGGAATATTGTAAGAAAGGAACACATACCTGCATTATGTAGTTTGGGGGTGAGTATTAGTGCGCTGTGTGATATATCGATAAGTAATATTTATAAAACAAAATTATTATTAAATTACAGTCCTCCTACTTATTTATGTTATCGTAAAATGTTCGATGAAATTGAGCCAGATACAATTATTATTGCTCTTCCTCATGAGTTATATGAAAATGTAATTTTTTATTGCTGTAAAAATAATATAACAATAATAAAAGAGAAGCCATTTGCTTTAAATGTCATGCAGGCGAAAAAATTAAAGAATTTAATAATTAAAAATGATATGAGATTTTTTACTGTTTGTCAAAAGAGATATACGTTAGCTTATGAAAAACTGAAAGAATATTTAATCTCAACAGAAGAAAAAGTCTCCCAAATAGAAATAAGATACACTATTCCTAGTAAAAATCCAAATAGTGACTGGAGAAGCAGTCATGCGAGTTCTGGTGGTGGTGTTTGGTTGGATATGGGCTATCACATTGTAAATTTAGTAAACTATTTATTTGATGGAGATGAAATTAATGTTAATTACTCTAGGTTAATAAATACTTCTTCTGGTGAATATGATGTTGATGATGTTGCTTTTGTAGAGTTACAATGCAGAGATACAATTATTTTTATATATATATCATGCGTAGGATATAAGAAACATGAAGATGTAACGTTAATAAGTAATAATTGTATTATTTATGGAAATGAAAATATAGTTCAGGTTAAGTCAAAGAAACAAAAAATAATAAATGAATTTAATTTTATTAATGCACTTGAGTCACCATTTGTTCGTATGTATCGAGAGCTTTTTTTCAGTGATTCTCAAGACAGTTTCAATAGTAACTTAGTCAGTTCACTTGCCGTGACCGATATTTTAGAAATTGCTTTCAAAGAAAGTGGTTATAAAGCGATAAAATAAAAAGGAATGGAAGTATGATGAAATCAAAATACTGTAAGTTTAGTCATCCAATTATTACAGATGAAATTAAAGATAGTGTTAATAGGCAACTTTTTGAAGATATCTCAATTTATGATAATGGTGGAATTTACGAGCGCCTAGAAAGTACATTTAAAGAAATTTTTGATGTAGAAAATGCAATTGCTGTTAATTCTGGTACTACAGCATTATTTTCCATGTTTTATGGTGCTGGTATAGGCCGAGGGGATGAAGTAATAGTCCCTAGCTATACATTCTTTGCTACATGCTCTCCACTCCACCAGCTAGGCGCTGAGCTAAAATTTGCAGACTGTGGGGATAATGGCAATGTAGATCCAAAATCCGTAGAAGCCCTGATTAGCGATAAAACAAAAGCGGTGATTATTACACATATGTGGGGGATACCGTGTGATATGGATGAACTGATAGATATATGCGAACGACACGAAATTCTTTTATTAGAAGATAGTTCTCATGCACATGGAGCAACTTGGGATGGCAAAATGATTGGGAGTTTTTCTGATGGTTCTGCTTGGAGTTTTCAGGGTAAGAAAATACTAACTTCAGGCGAAGGTGGCTTCTTTGCCACTAAGCATCGTGAATTCTACGAACGAGCTGTGTTAGTCGGGCATTTTAATAAGCGTGCAAAAAAGGAAGTGAACACTGATAGTTTAAGAGATTTTGCTATTACAGGGACTGGCCTTAATTTACGAATGCACCCACTTGGTGCTTCGGTTGTTATGCCTCAGATGCTAAACTTTGAGCAGATGATGCAAGAAAAAAGGGAAACTGCTCATTTATTGAAAACTGGAATTGAGCAGATCGATGGTTTAAAGATAGTTCGCATTCCTAAAAAAGCGAACCCAGCTTGGTATGCCATGCCAGTTATGTTTGATCAGTCTAAATTTTCAATTGGTCTGCATGAATTCGTAGATATATTAAACCAAGCTGGTGCACTTGAGGCTGATATACCTGGCTCAACGTGCCCTATCAATGAATATTCTCTCTTTCACTCACCAAATAAAATCTCTCGTGACTATGGTGAGAAAATTCGAATTAATAAAGCTTATTTCGGAAATGCTATAAAATTTCACAATAGTATGTTTAAGTTGGATATTTGGTACGGAGAAGAGCGTTTCAATTTTATTGATAATTATTTATCAATCATTTCATCTGTTGCAGAGAAGTATCGAAGATGATAGAAAAATATATCCCTCATTCAGTCATGTCCAAACTTAAAAACTATGATCGTGTTGTTGTAGGCGGTTTAATCAAAGCTGGACATGATTCAAAAATTCTTTTTTTGAAGCGTTCAGAAGGCGAGTTCATGCCAAATGTATGGGAAATTCCTTCTGGTGGCATGGAGTGTGATGAAGATATGCAGACAGCGCTTAGTCGTGAAATCGCAGAAGAAACCGGAATGATAATTATTGAAATTTCTGGGTTTTCCGGTGCGGTTGAGTACCAAGCAATGGGCCAACGTTGTATCCAATTAAACTTTAATGTTTCATGCTCTGGTCATGTTTGTTTAAGCTCTGAGCACTCAGATTTTGCATGGTCTACTGTTGAATCATTCAAGGGAAATCTTGATCGTTTTATGTTGAGAACGTTAGGGTTGCAATGAGTTACCAAAAAGCTAGTTAAGGAGTTCTACAGTGTTAAATATTGCTTTAGAAGCCGCGAATACTGCTAGTAAATATTTACTAAAAGGTTTTTACGAAGCTGGTACATTTACCAGAAAAATAGATAACACCATTGTTACCGCTACAGATCTTAAAGTAGAAAATGTGATAAGAGAAGTACTTCAGGCGAGAACTCCACATATTCCTATTTTAGGGGAGGAGTTCGGAACAAATATTGAAGGTGAATTTTCTACCGGATGGATAATAGATCCTATTGATGGAACACGAGCATTTTTGTATGGCGTTCCATTATTTAGTACGTTAATTGCTTATGTTGAAAGTGGCATTCCCCTTGTCGGAGTTATATCATTTTCCGCTATTGATTCTATATATTATGCATCGTTAGGGAACGGGTGTTGGTCTAAAAAAGGTGATCTTGCACCAAAACGGATATGCACTCAGATAAAAAAAACGAAAAAATTAGGCGAAGCTGTTGTTTCGATATCAGGTATACACAGTACCAATTTTGATAACAGAGAAGGTAACAAAGCTTACAATCTATCAAATGTCGTTAATTCTGCTCAAGATATGGTTTTTATAAATGATTGTTATCAGCATTTAATGGTAGCAGCAGGAAGGATCGATTGTGCTATTGATACGTTAATGAAACCATGGGATATCGCGGCTATTTTACCTTGCCTTACTGAAGCTGGAGTTTATTATGCAAACATTAATGGTAATAAAACAAACGTGATCAATGGGGGAAGTTTGGTGTCAGCATCCTCCTCTGAGTTATTGGATGAATTAATTGTAGCTTTAAATTCATGACGCTGAACTTTGGCGCTATTTACTCACTGTGATTTGCATAATATAGGGTATAGTGAAGCCAATGTAGTGGACTATAGATACGGTTTTGTATTTTTATCATGAATTAAGGAGTCAGGATGAATCAGGTTGTTTATATTGCGAGCCCCGAGAGTCAGCAAATTCACGTATGGTTGATGAATGAGGTTGGGGAACTTACTCTTTTACAAACAGTAAAAACACCAGGCCAAGTGCAACCTATGGTATTAAGCCATGATAAAAAATACCTTTATATTGGTGTGCGCCCGAATTTTCGTGTCGTAACCTATGAAATTGAAGGCAAAGGGACACTGCGTTTAAAAGCAGAAACATCCGTTCCGGGAACGCCAGTTCACTTATCATTGGATAACACGGGCAAATATTTATTTGTTCCTTCATATCATCAACATAATCTATCAGTTCTGACTATCAATGATGAAGGTGTACCAAACCAAGTCGTTCAAGTGATTGAAGGATTGCAAAATCCACATTCGTCTCATGTTGATGTTGATAATCAACAGCTTTGGGTGCCTTGCTTAGGTGAAGACCATATCCGTTTATTCGATTTACATGAAAATGGTTATTTAACCGAAGCAACTGCAGACCAAATTACTACGGCTGAAAAATCTGGCCCTCGTCATCTGGCCTTCCATCCGACTGAAAAGGTCATTTATTGTGTGAATGAGTTAGATTCAACGGTAGGCGTATATCGTAAATTCACTCGCTATCGTAACATGCAAACTTTGGCAAATTACCCATTAGGTAACGAAAGCCAGCGCTGGGCTGCCGATATCCATATTACGCCAGATGGCCGCCATTTGTATGTTAGTGAACGTTCTGAAAGCTACCTCAGCCACTATCTGGTTTCTGATGACGGTTGCGAGCTAACATTAGAAGCACGTTACCCAACAGAGACGCACCCAAGGGGCTTTAATATTGATGCGACAGGTCGTTTCTTAATTTCCAGCGGGCAAAAATCAGACCACGTTTCAGTTTCTGAAATTGACCCGATTACGGGAAAATTGCGTTTATTAGCACGCTATGGGGTAGGGAAAGGACCTATGTGGGTCACCATCCTTTAATCTTCGTCATACTTCGAGCTATAGCGGTGTTGGCTTCACTCGGCTACTTGGGTCACATACTGGTGTATGCTCCCCAAGATATCCTCGATTGCCGCCTTGCTATAACTCGAATTATTTAGAAGATTCTCTAGTTAAAAATCTAGTTAAAAATCTAGTTAAAAATCTAGTTAAAAATCTAGTTAAAAATCTAGTTAAAAATCTAGTTAAAAATCGACTTAGATTAAGATTGAATTTATTGAGTTATCCCAACACTTTTGCCATCGTATTCGTCACTTTGCTCAGTTGCTCTGGGGTGATGATGTACGGTGGCATTACATAAATCAGTTTGCCGAATGGGCGAACCCAAACACCATTTTCCACAAATACTTTTTGCAAAGCCGCTGTGTTTACGGGTTTCTTCATTTCAATCACGCCAATTGCACCGAGAACTCTCACATCTGCTACGCTAGGATGGGCTGCTAATGGTGTTAGCTCAGCTTTAAGTTGTTGTTCAATAGTGGCAATTGTTTTTTGCCAAGGGCTATTGAGCAATAAGGTCAGGCTAGCATCCGCAACGGCACAGGCAAGTGGGTTACCCATAAAGGTTGGGCCATGCATAAAACAACCCGCTTCCCCATTGCTAATAGTTTCTGCAACGTGGCGGGTTGTGATTGTTGCCGAAAGGGTCATATAACCACCGGTTAATGCCTTTCCTAAACACATAATATCGGGCGATATATTTGCATGCTGGCAAGCAAACAATTTGCCGGTACGACCAAACCCCGTAGCGATTTCATCGGCAATTAATAATAGACCATATTGATCACATAAATGGCGAACTCCCTTTAAATATTCAGGGTGATAGATGCGCATTCCGCCAGCGCCTTGAACAATCGGTTCAAGGATGATCGCTGCAATTTCATGGCTATTTTCGGCAAGTTGTACTTCAAGTGGATATAAATCTGCGCTGTCCCATTCATCGTAAAAACCGCATTGAGGAGCTTCCACAAAAATATGCGGAGGTAAATACCCCTTATACAGTCCATGCATTGAATTATCAGGGTCGCATACAGCCATCGCACCGAAGGTATCTCCATGATATCCATGACGTAATGTGAGGATCCGTTGACGCTTTTCCCCTTTGGCTTGCCAATATTGCAATGCCATTTTCAGTGCAACTTCAACCGCCACGGAGCCTGAATCGGCAAGAAAGACACATTCGAGTGGCTCTGGCGTGATTGCTACCAACTGTTTGCATAGATTCACTGCGGGTGGGTGTGTAATTCCGCCAAACATCACATGGGACATTTTCGCTAATTGCGTTGTGACCGCTTGGTTTAATACAGGGTGATTGTAACCATGAATGGCTGCCCACCATGAAGACATCCCATCAATTAATTTTTTCCCATCGGCCATGATTAGCTCGGCTCCATGGGCTTCAACAATCGGATAAGCCGGAATTGGCTGGCTCATCGAGGTATAAGGGTGCCAAATATGTTTGGCATCAAATTGAATATCTACGTTATCCATTCGCTATCATCGTCAACTTTTTTAGATCATTTTAGTTGACATGATAATCGCAATATTTAAACTGGCAACAACTTTTTCAACTGGAGCGTTTCCGTGAGCCAATTAAAACAGTGGACAATAAAACAAGCTAATGAACTGTTTTCAATGCCTTTTTTTGAATTATTATTTCAGGCACAGCAAATTCATCGCCAACATTTCGACCCTCAGCAAGTGCAAGTCAGTACTTTGTTATCGATTAAAACTGGGGCTTGCCCTGAAGATTGTAAGTATTGCGCGCAAAGCGCCCGCTATAAAACAGGGCTAGAAACTGAAAAATTAATGGAAGTTCAGCAAGTTTTGGAATCGGCGAAAAAAGCGAAACAAGCAGGTTCAACTCGTTTTTGTATGGGCGCAGCATGGCGTAACCCAAAAGAACGTGACATGCCCTATTTGGAAATGATGGTGAAAGAAGTGAAGTCACTCGGCATGGAAACCTGTATGACTCTGGGAATGATTGATAACGCCCAAGCTCAACGCTTAGCAGAAGCAGGATTAGATTATTATAACCATAACCTTGATACCTCTCCAGAATACTACGGCAATATTATTACGACTCGCAGTTATCAAGATCGCTTAAATACACTCGAAAATGTACGAGATGCAGGGATCAAAGTCTGCTCGGGTGGGATTTTAGGCTTAGGTGAAAAAGTTAGTGACCGAGCGGCCTTATTAGTCCAATTAGCCAATTTACCGAAACCGCCAGAAAGTGTGCCGATCAACATGTTGATGAAAGTTGAAGGCACCCCAATGGCAGATAACGAAGATGTCGATGCATTTGATTTTATTCGTACTATTGCCGTTGCACGCATCATGATGCCAACGTCATACGTTAGGCTGTCAGCAGGCCGTGAATACATGAATGAGCAAACTCAGGCATTATGTTTTATGGCCGGCGCAAACTCCGTATTCTACGGGTGTAAATTATTAACGACTCCAAACCCTGATGAAAACAAAGACTTGGCGCTATTCAGAAAACTGAATATTAACCCTGAGCGTATTGAAACCGACGAAGGGGATAACCATCAAGCTGCTAAGTTAGCCGAAACGTTGTTAACTGCTGATAACGCTCAATTTTATAACGCAGTAGTATAATGGCTTGGCAATCATTTATACAAAACCAGATAGCGCAGCGTAAGCAGGCGTCTATCTGGCGTCAACGTCAGTGCATTGATCATGCGAATGGTCGGTCTCTTTATTTTTCCGGAAAAGAATATCTCAACTTTTCATCCAATGACTATTTAGGGTTATCTCACCATCCCCAAGTGGTTGCCGCTTGGCAGCGTGGTGCCGATGAATATGGCGTGGGGAGTGGGGGATCGGGACATATCACAGGGTTCACCAAAGCACATGATAAATTAGAACAAGCGCTCGCGGGTTGGCTAGGCTACCCAAAAGCCTTATTGTTTATTTCTGGCTTTGCTGCGAACCATGCGGTGATCACCGCATTAATGACGGAAAAAGATCGTATCTTAGCGGATAAGCTCAGCCATGCATCGATCATGGAGGCCTCAATTCATTCGGGGGCTCAATTAAGGCGCTTTCAGCATAATAATCCATTATCACTCGATAACTTAATCCACAAGCCTATTTCGGGTAAAACGCTTGTTGTGACGGAAGGCGTTTTTAGTATGGATGGTGATAGCGCTCCTCTTCAACAATTACAAGAAATAGCAAGAAATCAGCATGCTTGGTTGATGGTTGATGATGCACACGGTATTGGCGTTATCGGAGAACAAGGCCGTGGTAGCTGCTTTGCGAGTGGGGTTAAACCTGAAATTTTAGTCGTGACATTTGGTAAAGCATTTGGTTTAAGTGGTGCAGCGGTGCTATGTGATGAGCCAACAGCTGAATTTTTTATCCAATCTGCACGCCATTTAATTTATAGCACTTCGATGCCTCCGGCTCAGGCCGTTGCTCTTTTGGCGGCCGTTGAGCAAATTCAGTTCGCAGATCAGGCACGAGAAGACCTTAAGCAACATATTGAATATTTTAGACATAATGCTGATTTTCATGGCATGCAACTGACCCATTCAACGACGGCTATTCAGCCATTAATTGTTGGCGAAAACCAAGCTAGCCAACAGTTAGCCAATTTTTTACGCAAAAAAAATATTTGGGTGCAAGCTATCAGGCCGCCAACGGTTCCGCCTGGTAGTGCTAGGTTACGGATCACATTAAGTGCTGCACACCAACGTCAAGATATCGATCAATTATTGGAGGCTTTACATGACTTTATCGCTCAGTCGTGAAAAGCATAAAATTGCAGCGGCATTTGGCCGTGCAGCTAAGAGTTATGATGCAGTGGCAAGTTATCAACGATCAACAGGAACACAACTCCTTGATCAACTGACTTCAGTCTTAAATTGCTCACAATCAACGGCGCCATTGCATATTTTAGATGCAGGGTGCGGTACGGGCTATTTCAGCCATAAATTAAAAAACCAAGGACACCGCGTTACCGCATTAGACCTTTCTGTGGGAATGCTTGAAATGGCACAAACGAAAGCTGTGGCCGATCATTATTTATGTGCTGATATAGAATCCATTCCATTAGATTCACACACCTTTGATGTGGTTTTTTCAAATTTATCGGTTCAATGGTGCCAAGATCTGAGTAAAGCATTAAGCGAATTGTATCGGGTGACAAAACCGGGTGGAATTGTGGTGTTCACTACGCTTGCAGAGCATTCTCTCACAGAATTATCTTCAGCTTGGCATTCACTTGACGGCTATTCGCATGTGAATTCCTTTCTCAGTGTTCAACAGATACGTAATAGTTGTCAGTCATGGAGACATAAACTTATTTTTCAGAAGGATACACTCTATTTCCCTGAGTTAATAACACTGCTTCATTCATTGAAAGGAATTGGCGCGACACATTTGACCACTGGGCGTAAAGCAGGGCTAGTGACCCGTCAGCATTTACAGCAACTTGCTTTGCTCTATCCAATGACAGAGCAAGGCTTACCTTTAACTTATCATACGGTGTTTGGAGTGATTTACCGTGACTAAAGTGT
The DNA here is from genome assembly GCF_028482225.1 of Providencia sp. PROV130. NCBI lineage: Bacteria > Pseudomonadati > Pseudomonadota > Gammaproteobacteria > Enterobacterales > Morganellaceae > Providencia > Providencia sp. PROV130. The sequence continues at coordinate 41,257 of NZ_JAMPQC010000001.1, forward strand.
ATTTTGTAACAGGAACGGATACAGAAGTAGGGAAAACCGTTGTAAGTTGTGCTTTACTGCAAGCCGCAGGTTATCAAGGTTTGAATACGGTGGGCTTTAAGCCCGTTGCATCTGGAAGTGAACTCACGGTGGATGGGTTGCGTAATAGCGATGCGTTATTATTACAAGCCAATAGCCGAGTAAAATTACCCTATCAGGCGATTAACCCGATTGTGTTTGAAGCACCTACTTCGCCACATATTATTAGTGAAGAACTAAATCAACCTATTGAATTTTCAATAATCAATCAAGGGTTGGCTTATTTGAAATCTCAAGCTGATTGGTTATTAGTGGAAGGTGCTGGTGGCTGGTATACCCCGTTATCCGTAGAAAAAACGTATGCAGATTGGGTGATTGAGCAGCAGTTACCCGTTATTTTAGTGGTTGGTGTTAAGTTAGGTTGTATAAACCATGCATTGTTAACCATGGAATCTATCGAAGCTTCAGGTTTGCCTGTGGTTGGTTGGGTCGCCAATGAAGTTGAACCGGCTGGTCGTTTTCAAGCACAATATTTGTTGACACTTAATCGAATGATTAAGGCACCTTGTTTAGGTGTGATCCCACATCAAGACACACTTAACGGTGAATTAGGCAGTTATTTGGATCTTTCTTTATTAACTCTTTGATTATATAAAATTTATAAATATTTTCCCCAAGTAGGTCAAGTGCTTGGGGATGATCAATTGTTAAATAGAGATCCGATCTTTTTTAACGTTCTCAACTGAAATACTGTCAAGTATTTCAGTAAAAATACCACTCAGATCTTAATAAAAAATATAAAATCTGTTTTTCATCGCAGTTACTACGTAAAAATTTTTTCATTAAACTGCCATCTTTTTGTCATTTAGCCTCTATTGAACAAATCTTAGGGATCTTGTGAATCCATGAGCCTAAAGGGCTTCAAGAGTTATCCACCATTTCTGTGGATAACCTTGTGTATTAACGTTATAAAACAAGTTCTACGCTAGGCGACAAGCGGCTTTGACTTTATTTGATGTGATTCTGGACTTTAAATTAATTTATAATAAATACAAGTGGTTAAATAAAATCAAGCCTTCAATTTGTATTTGAGATACGGCATAAAAATGCAATAGCATAAAATATAAAGTTTCAAAAAGGTCAAGCACTTTTTTGGGGATAACATTTCTATAAACATATTAGAACGGAGAATAACAGAAAATTTAGCTTCAATACTTGAAGCTGGTTTTTTATCCAGTATCATAATGGGAGAAACTAGTTAAGGGGCGTTAATATGAGTAAGGATTTTAAGCTGTATTCTGATTTTCAGCCGGGAGGGGACCAACCCGAAGCCATCCATAAGTTAAGGGAAGGGCTACAAGATGGACTTGCTCATCAAACCCTATTAGGGGTAACGGGGTCCGGTAAGACGTTCACTATTGCCAACGTTATTGCGCAAGAGAACCGGCCGACCATGTTAATGGCGCATAATAAAACCTTAGCGGCACAGCTTTATAGCGAAATGAAAGCCTTCTTCCCAGACAACGCTGTGGAATATTTCGTTTCTTACTATGACTATTATCAACCTGAAGCTTACGTCCCAAGCTCAGATACTTTCATTGAAAAAGATGCGTCTGTAAACGAACACATTGAGCAAATGCGATTATCTGCGACCAAGGCCTTACTCGAACGCCGTGATGTGATTGTGGTGGCTTCTGTGTCGGCTATTTACGGTTTGGGTGACCCTGACAGCTACTTAAAAATGATGCTGCACCTAACAGATGGCATGATCATCGACCAACGCTCAATTTTAAGGCGTTTAGCAGACTTACAATATACGCGGAATGACCAAGCTTTTACGCGAGGGACTTTCCGAGTTCGTGGTGAGGTTATCGATATTTTTCCTGCGGAATCAGACGAGTATGCCTTACGTGTTGAGTTGTTTGATGACGAAGTTGAACGGTTGTCATTATTTGACCCATTGACAGGGCAAATACAACATCGTGTCCCTCGTTTCACCGTTTATCCAAAAACGCACTATGTCACACCGAGGGAGCGTATTCTCGAAGCAATGGAACAAATTAAGGTTGAATTAGCGGATAGACGAAAAGTATTACTAGAAAACAATAAATTACTTGAAGAGCAACGTATTACTCAACGAACGCAATTCGACTTAGAAATGATGAATGAGCTCGGTTATTGTTCAGGTATTGAAAACTATTCACGCTACTTATCGGGTCGTGCTCCTGGCGAGCCGCCGCCGACACTATTCGATTACTTACCCGCAGATGGCTTGCTGGTGGTGGATGAATCTCACGTTACCATCCCGCAAATCGGTGCGATGTACAAAGGGGATCGCTCAAGAAAAGAAACCTTAGTTGAATATGGGTTTCGTCTCCCTTCTGCTTTAGATAACCGCCCAATGCGCTTTGAAGAATTTGAAGCCTTAGCCCCTCAAACTATTTATGTGTCGGCTACTCCGGGTAACTACGAGCTCGATAAATCAGGCAATGAAGTGATTGAGCAAGTTGTTAGGCCTACTGGCCTACTTGACCCGATTATTGAAGTCCGCCCAGTTACTACCCAAGTGGATGATTTATTGTCTGAAATCCGTATCCGTGTGCAGAAAAATGAACGTGTATTAGTCACCACTTTAACAAAACGCATGGCAGAAGATTTAACGGAATATCTCGAAGAGCACGGTGAGCGAGTGCGTTATCTTCACTCAGATATCGATACAGTCGAGCGTGTGGAAATTATTCGTGACCTGCGACTTGGTGAGTTTGATGTACTGGTTGGGATCAACTTATTAAGAGAAGGCTTGGACATGCCAGAGGTCTCTCTGGTGGCTATTTTGGACGCGGACAAAGAAGGTTTCTTGCGTTCAGAACGTTCGCTTATTCAAACCATAGGGCGTGCGGCTCGTAACTTAAATGGTAAGGCAATCCTGTATGGAGACAGGATAACCAACTCCATGCAAAAAGCGATTGCAGAAACAGAGCGTCGCCGTGCTAAACAAATGGCGTTCAACGAAGAGCATGGCATCGTTCCACAAGGTTTGAATAAGAAAATCGGTGATATCCTGCAAATTGGTCACAAAGTGGGTGGTAAAGGAAAAAACCGCACGAAAGACAATGGTAAAAATAATAATTCGGTTGATATCCAATCGATGTCGACAAAAGAGCTGGAGCAACGGATTTCGCAACTTGAAGCGCAAATGTATAAGCATGCTCAAGATCTTGAATTTGAAGCGGCTGCGCGAGTCCGAGACGAATTGCAGGAGATTCGCTCCCAGTTTATCGCTAATTCGTAATTTTCTTCATACTTCACGCTGTGGGGGTGTTGGCTGCGTTTAGTCACTCGGGTCACATATTTATGTATGCTCCCCGAGCTGCCAACACTTGCCGCCTACCCACAACGCAAAGTATTTTGAAAATAGATTTTGTGGAAATACGGGAAACAAAGGGCTAATTTTAGGGAAGGTTTTCCGCTGCGGGTATTTAGCAGCGGAATGGCGGTTGGGGATTATAACAAGTTGATGGTTTCTTCGATGGCTTGCAGTAACAGCTTTCTATCATGGCGATAGGGAATATCGTCAGCTTCGAGTACTCGTTGAATTATTTTGCGTTCAGGGCTGATATTGCTTGTTTGTGTGCGAGGACCAAGGATTAACGCATCAATTTTTTGGCAACCAATATAATGTTCCATCATTTTTAGTTTGTCAGGCAAAGACAGGTTTGCTGCTGGGGAGCTAATTTCTTTCGCTAAATTACCAATATAAATCATCGGGGCTTTACATTCGCGCAGTGCAGCTGCAATTTCATCCAAAAGCAATAATGGCATTAAACTGGTAAAAAAGCTGCCGGGGCCGATAATAATTAAGTCTGCTTGGTGGATAGCCTGTAAGGCTTCTTTCGTTGCCTTTACTGTCGGGTATAAGCGTAATTCTTGCGGGATTTCATGCAGGGCATCAACATTCACCTCACCGTATACTTCATTGCCCATTTCATCGATAGCCATTAAATCAACAGGGGATTCTGACATCGGGATCAACTGCGCATCAACTTTTAGCATATTACGGATAAGATTTATGGCTTCTAGCGGGCGTACACTTAGGTGGTCTAATGATTTTAACATTAAATTACCTAAATTATGCCCTGAAAGCTCACCATTACCGCTGAAACGGTATTCAAACATCGCAGAAGCAATGGACGGCTCAGTAATTAGCTGATTTAAACAATTACGCATGTCCCCCCAAGCGATCCCTCCTTCAGAGCGACGAATACGACCTGTTGAGCCCCCATTATCGGTTGTGGTGACAATACCCGTTAAACGAGAACCTAAAGAAGAAAGTGAAGACATCACGCGACCAAGTCCATGCCCGCCACCTAGAGCGACAACATGCCTGAGATCCGCCAGACTGCAATTCGGCATAGTGTTCCTATATCAGTTAATTTTCAGTACTTATAAAAGCAAGTAAACCAGCGAGTTACGAAATGCGTTTTTTTACGCTAAGCCCGTTTTATGGCGACTAAAATAAATTGGGCGTTAATCTACCATAAAACATCATTCTTAGCTTAAGTACTGTGACAAAAAGCAATAAAAGAGACGATTCTGTATTGATGTGAGTCTTAGAAGGAAAAATGCGCTAGGGAGTTTTCATTTTAAATTATTATCTATATCATGTAAATAATTCTCATTTTCATTATTTATTTTATGGATCAATATGTCTGATTCAGAATTACAGCGCCTGTTTGCTCGCCATTCATCGTCGTTATGCCGTTATCTGAATATGTATCTTAAAGACCATAATTTAAGTATGGATATCACGCAGGAAAGCTTTGCTCGAATGGCAGAGTTAATGAAAACATCAACTATTCAAGATTTTGACGCGTATTTGTATCGAATTGCGAAAAACCTGATGATTGACCATTTCCGGCTACAGAAAAAACAACAATTAATGGCGATCAGTGACCAACAATGGCAAGAGATCCCATCACGGGTAAAAGGCCTTGAAGCCACTGTTATTCATGATCAACAACTCGCACAAATTCAGAATATTATTCAATCTTTGCCGCCCAGGACTCAGGAGATATTTCGCTTGCATCGAGAAGAAGGATTAGCTCAAACGGAAGTGGCGCAGCGCTTAAATATTTCATTAAGCACAGTCGAAAAACATTTAGCCAATGCATTGGCAATGCTAATTCATAAATGGAGAGACTAGTCATGAAGCCATCTGATAGTCCATCTGAAATTGAAAACAAAGCCGCAATGTGGGTTGTTAAAACCACGCAACGAGAGCTGACGTCGCAAGAAAGTGAAGATTTTCAGTGTTGGCTGAATGCGTCAGAGTTACATAAGTCTACATACTATCGTGCACAGCAATTATGGGCATTAACGGCCAATAAACCGCGACAACAAACAGCAGATAATCAACAGGGAATGAATAAGAAGAGGCAGCCTCGCTATATTGGTTTATCAATAGCGGCGGTTGTACTAGTGAGTGTGTTATCCATGTCAATTTGGTACTTTCAATATACACAGCCAGCGGATTACTATGCGAAAACCGGTGAAATACAGCATATTACCTTACCTGATGGTAGCCGTGTTGACCTCGACAGTGGTGCGCAATTGCAATTAGCATTTAGCCCGCAGTATCGGCAAGTCAATTTATTACGAGGGCGTGCTTATTTTACTGTTGCACCAAAAACGGATACGGAACCAAGGCCTTTTCAGGTTATGGCGAAAAATGGCATAACTCAGGCACTTGGCACTGAGTTTTCAGTTGATAATGAAAATAGCAAAGTGGCGGTCAGCGTTTATCAACACAGTGTAAAGGTGTCACTATTATCAGGGCAGGAAATGGTCATTCCAGCAGGCAATTTTACTCAATATCAATCAGATATAACGCCTATGACTTCCATGGTCAACTCACATTCTGCGGTATGGCGAGAAGGACAAATTATTTTTCAGCAGCAAACCTTTCCGGAGGTTATCGCTGAAATAAATCGATACCGTGACAAGCAAATTATTTTATTGACTGAGGAAAGAGTAGGGCACATTAGTGGTGTACTGCAAATTAATACACTTGATAGTGGGCTAACGCATTTGGTGTCATCGTATGGCTTATCCGTTTATGAAATTCCATTTTTCACTTTAATATATTGATTATTAATAATTAATATAGATATCGAATAATAATAAATTATTTTATAAATATTTATTTACGGGTTTTCCTAATTTCCGCGTCTTAATCTAAGTGATTATGATTTTTATTACCATTATCATTTTAGGGATGGGAAATGACTCAAAAAAAGCACCACTATAAAAAAGCAACACTCTGTGTTCACCTTGCATTATTTACGTTACCTGCATTTTCATTTTTCAATCTAGCACAGGCTAACTCAGCGGTAGCATCCGCACAGCAGGAAATAACATTTTCTGTTGCTGCAGGCTCACTTGAAAATGCTTTGCTGCAATTCGCCCGGCAAGCAAAGGTAGAAATTATCATTCAGAGCCGAGAAATTAATGACTTACAAAGTCAAGGCTTGAAAGGAAGCGTTACGCTACAGGAGGGATTACGTCGATTAATTGGTTCAAACCCTGTGCAATATCAATTACAAAATAACCGAATAACCATTGAGCGTATCGCGCCTACTACTGGTGATTCGGTGATTAAGCTAGATAACATTACTGTCACAGCAAGCCAGATCCAACAAGGGGATTGGGTATATAACAGTCCATCATCCGTCAGTGTTATTAGTAAAAAACAAATTGATGACCGCCCACCAAAGCACATAGCTGATGTGTTAGAGCTAACGACAGGTGTCTATTCGAGTGTTAGCCAACAAGACCCTTCTTTATCTGTGAATATCCGTGGAATACAGGATTATGGCCGCGTGAATATGAATATTGATGGGATGCGGCAAAATTTTCAAAAAAGTGGTCATGGCCAGCGCAATGGTTCGATGTATATCGACTCAGAACTGCTTTCTGGGGTGGAAATACAAAAGGGCAATACAAGTGGAATGGGAAGCGGTGGAACCTTAGGTGGTGTGGCAACCTTCAATACTGTCAACGCGTCTGATTTTTTATCAAAAGATAAAACCTTTGGTGGAAAACTACATGCGAGTACGGGGTCAAATAATACTCACTTTATTGGTAGTAGTGTACTGGCATTGGGGAATGAAAACGCGGATTTCTTGTTTGCGGCAAGCGAACGACGTCTTGGGGATTATAAACCAGGAACTCACGGTGATATTGGTAATATTCGAGTCAATAATGGAGCAGGGCATTATGATGAACTTGCGCACCAATTAAAACACACTCGTATTAATGACAGTAATTACCGAATGACCTCTTATTTGGCAAAGGCTGGCTGGAATATCAGTAACGAGCAGCGTTTGCAATTTAATTACTTAGAAACCAAAGTGGCAACACCAAATGCAGGAACGCTAACGAATTTAGGTAGCTCGTGGCCTTATAAGCTAGGCTGGAAAAGTAGCGGTTTCAGTGATGTAACAGCCAAGAATTATTCCCTTGATTACACTCAATTTAGCGATAACCAATGGAGCACCGAGCTAAAAGGAAAAGTGTATTTTGTTGATACCAAAGACAATACGGACACCTATTCCACTAGCCAAATTTATAATAATGGCTACCAGATGGACACTCGAGTCAAAACGGTCGGGATACAGCTTGAAAATCATTCAGAAATTGAATTTAACCATAACAATGTAATAAAAGCGCATTATGGTTTGGAAACTTTCCAAGACAAAGCGAGTAGTAGTTCGACACGTGAAGCGGCGAGTGGAGTGACACCGGACGGAAAACGTTCATTGAGCTCACTTTTCACTAATTTAACTTATGAATACGATGATTGGTTAACATTAGAAGGGGGAATGCGTTATGACTATTATTCTCTCAAAGGCCAAACTAGCATGAGTTATGCAGTGCTTCCTTATACCAAAGACAATCCATGTACAGGAAGAAGATTACGTGATTGCAAGGTTGTCATGACGACGGAAAATTGGGATGTTGATAACTCAGAAGGGGCATTTTCACCCCATATTCGCTTAGCGGTACGTCCTAATCTGGAATGGATGGAATTGTTTACAAGTTATGGGCGGTCATGGCGCCCGCCAGCGATTACAGAAACGTTAACCACAGGAAGTGCTCACAGTAGTTCGACTCAATTCCCCAATCCGTATTTAAAACCTGAGCGTTCAAATGCTTGGGAAGTGGGTATGAACATCAATTATCCGCAATTGTTTATCGAAGAAGACCGATTTGTGGCGAAAATTGCCTATTTTGATACACGTGTAGATAACTACATTAACTTAGCGATTGACCGTAAAAAGCCAGGGATGGTTAGCCCTAATATTGGAAATGCGGCTTATAGCAACAACTTGGTTGCGACCCGTTTTAGAGGGGTTGAATATCAACTAAATTACGACGCAGGCTTTGTGTATGCAGACCTGACCTTTACCCATATGATGGGCAAAAATAAATTCTGTTCACATCCTGCATGGTTAGGTGGTGTATTGAAGTATGGTGAGGACGTTGGTCCCGGTAACTGGTATGTTGAGCCAAATGAGGCATCAAACAATCATGTGGATTGTGACAGCAGTGCTATTTTCAGTAGTGCAGCGAACCTACCCGGTGACCGCGGTTCCTTTACATTAGGTGGGCGAGCGTTTGATAGAAAACTCGATGGTGGTGTAGTTGTTCGCTTCACACCCGGTTTCCAAGACTACTCAGTACAATCAAACTCCCCTTACTTAGCTGACTGGCCTAAATATACATTGATTGATTTATATGCAAGTTATGCATTAACCGATAATTTAACTATTCGAGGAAATGTCGAAAACTTGACCAATCGGGCGTACGTGGTTAGTTATGGGGAAAGCTTGGCCAATACGTTAGGTAGAGGGCGAACGGTGTCGGGCGGGATAGAGTACCGTTTCTAAATACACGTCATACATTACGCTGTGGCGTTTTGGTTAATAAATTTTGTGCCTTACTATTTATTTTTAATTGATATGCCAATTATTCAGTTTGAAATATCGGTTTGATAAGCGTTGAGTGCTGATATTTATAACGTTAACAATTAGATGGGGAGCTTGCTCCCCATTTTAGATCTATATCAATAAATGTTTAATTAAATAGTTAGAGATGTTAATCAATTAGCATGAAATTATGCTTTTTAAAGCCATCTAAAATGGAAAATTATCAGTGATAATAATAGCTTCGGTGATTCTATAATATCTTTTGTAAGTCGTTGTATATAATGGTATATATTGAATTGCAATTCGCTTTTTCAATTTCTATCGGCTAGAATCCTTACATAAATTAAGTGAACAGAGTGACGCATTTTACAGTTTAAAATCAGTGACTCGGTTCCAAATAAAACTCCTAGCCTTTGCGTCTAAGTTTGAATGACTGAATATGATGCACTGGCCGTGGCCTAGAGCCACCAGGGTGCAAGATAGAAATGTCTGCATCTCCCGTACTTGGAAAGGTGTGATTATGCAGCAACTTGTCGATCAATTTGACCGGAAATTTTACTATCTCCGGCTTTCTATAACAGATGTTTGCAACTTTCGTTGCACATACTGCCTACCCGATGGCTACAAGCCAAGCGGTCGTCATGAATTCTTAACATTAGATGAAATTCGTCGTATCAGTACGGCATTCGCAGAATTAGGCACAGAAAAAGTGCGTATTACGGGCGGTGAACCGACCATGCGCAAAGATTTCAGTGATATTATTGCTGCCATCAATGAAAATGAATCGATCAAAAAAATCGCCGTGACCACCAATGGCTATCGTATGGCCAGAGACGTGAAAGAGTGGAAAGATGCTGGACTGAACGCGATCAACGTGAGTGTTGATAGCCTCGATCCACGTCAATTTGCGGCGATCACGGGACAAGACAAATTCTTTCAGGTGATGAAAGGTATTGATGCTGCTTTTGAAGCTGGCTTTGAAAAAGTCAAAGTGAACGCGGTATTAATGAAAAATGTCAACGATATCGCTTTGAAATCATTCCTAAACTGGATCAAACATCGTCCTATTCAATTACGCTTTATTGAGTTAATGGAAACCGGCGACGGCAGCGATATTTTCCAACGTTTTCATATTTCGGGTGAAACTATTCGCGAGCGTTTAATTGAAGAAGGCTGGTATATGCTTCCACGTTCCCGAAGCGACGGCCCTGCTCAAGTCTTTAGTCACCCAGATTACCAAGGCGAAATCGGGCTTATCATGCCGTACGAAAAAGATTTTTGCCAAAGCTGTAACCGCTTACGTGTTTCCTCACTAGGAAACCTACATTTATGTTTATTTGGTGAAAATGGCATTCCGCTGCGTGATTTATTGGGTGCAGATGACCAAAACGAAGCGTTAAAAGCCCGCATTCAGCGAGGCTTACACCATAAACGAGAAACCCATTTTCTGCATATGGGTGATAGCGGAATTACACCTAATTTATCTGTAATCGGCGGTTAACTCTTTTTTATTTCAGGAGAAGATATGTCCCAACTGACTCACCTCAATGCGTCGGGCGAGGCGCATATGGTTGATGTTTCAGCCAAAGCTGAAACTGTTCGTGAAGCTCGCGCAGAAGCTTATGTCACTATGAATCCAGCAACTCTAACGATGATTGTCGACGGTAGCCATCATAAAGGCGATGTGTTTGCCACGGCACGTATTGCGGGTATTCAAGCGGCAAAAAATACCTGGCAGCTTATCCCATTATGCCATCCACTTCTGTTAACCAAAGTTGAAGTGATACTCAAAGCGGAACCTGAGCATAATCGAGTTCGTATTGAAACTTGTTGCCGATTAACAGGGAAAACAGGGGTGGAAATGGAAGCATTAACTGCTGCATCCGTTGCTGCTTTGACGATTTATGACATGTGTAAAGCAGTGCAAAAAGATATGGTGATTGGCCCTGTTCGTTTATTAGAAAAAACAGGCGGTAAGTCTGGACATTTTAAGGTGGAATAATGATCACAGTATTATTTTTTGCTCAAGTACGTGAGCTAGTCGGAACAGAACGCTTAGAACTCACCGGCACTTACCAAAAAGTTGAAGACTTACGTCAAGCGCTTTCACAGAAAGGCGATCGCTGGGCGTTGGCACTTGAAGATGGCAAATTACTTGCCGCTGTTAATCAATCATTTGTTTCACTAGACCATCCACTCTCAGAAGGGGATGAAGTGGCCTTTTTCCCACCGGTCACTGGGGGGTGATATGGAAAACACCCATATTGCAGTACAAACAGAAAATTTTAGTGTTGGCGAGCAATACCAATGGCTTGCTCAATGCGATAGTGATGGTGCAGTTGTGACTTTTACGGGGAAAGTACGTAACCATAATTTAGGTGACAGTGTTGCGGCATTAACACTCGAACACTACCCGGGAATGACAGAAAAAGCGTTAACAAATATAGTGATAGAAGCAAAAGAGCGTTGGCCATTGCAGCGAGTCAGTGTGATCCACCGTATTGGTACCTTACAACCTGGCGAAGAAATTGTTTTTGTTGGGGTGACGAGTGCCCATCGAAATGCAGCATTTCAGGCCGCTGAATTTATTATGGATTACTTAAAAACCAAAGCACCATTTTGGAAAAAAGAAACACTACCTGAGAATGAGCGATGGGTGGAAGCGAAAGAAACCGACGAGGCGTCTGCAAACCGCTGGTAATCGCACTTTTTCCTCTGAAAAATACGAATTTGCTGAATGGTATTGTCAAAAGAATGTGTTAGACTTTGGTTAATTTCTCCGATTGCAGTATTTTTACTGGGTCGATTTTTCTTTTAGCGAAAGGGTAACCATCATGGGTCAGTTTGATCAACGTAATGATTCTCTTGTCCAGGGTGCCAATACTGGCGTTCAGGCATTTATGTCGCAAGTATACGGCTGGATGACAGTCGGTCTACTGCTGACAGCTTTTGTTGCATGGTATTCAGTTAGCAGCGGTTTGTACTACACCATTGCAACCAATAAAATTCTCTTTTTTGGAATGATCATTGCTGAGCTCGGTTTAGTGATGGGGATTTCATTCCTACTGCAAAGAATTAGTGGCATGGCAGCAACGGGCATGTTTATGCTCTATTCATTGCTCACCGGCTTAACGATTTCAGTTATTCTTGCGGCGTATACCGGTGAGTCCGTTGCGGGCACATTTGTCATTACAGCAGTAATGTTTGGTGCATTAAGCTTCTACGGCTATACCACTAAACGTAGCTTAACAGGTATGGGTAACTTCCTGTTTATGGCGCTGATTGGTATTGTTGTCGCTTCTTTGGTTAACATCTGGCTGCAAAGCACCATGATGTATTGGGTGATCACATACGGTGGTGTTTTACTGTTTGCTGCTTTAACCGCGTATGACACACAAAAACTGAAAGAAATGGGTTCACAAATTGATGAAAACGACAGAGAAACAATGCGTAAATACTCTATCATGGGTGCATTATCTCTGTATTTAGACTTCATTAACCTGTTCTTAATGTTACTGCGTATCTTTGGCGACCGCCGCTAATTTGGTTGGCATTCCTCATTACTCCGTGAAATGAGGGGATAGCAGTCGTTAAAATTGAAAACCCTTGTTACTTCGGTAACAAGGGTTTTTTGATCTAAATACTATCGTAAAATATGATTTGAATATTATTAGTTTGTTTGTAATTCAAGATGTTAATGGTAGTTCCTGCACTTTTAGTTGCACTTCCAAAGCGTAATGTTATTTCTTTATGATCACGCTATTTTCTTCCTAAATAAATAATAAGCCACTGAACTGGTGATTATCGCAATGATAAATAATGGCCATAAACTATGGAAGATAACTGAAAAATCAGCATTTTTTAGGTATATCTGCTTAGTGATTTCAGTAAAGTGGCGAATTGGGTTAATCCAAGTAATTTGTTGCAGCCAAACTGGCATGTTCTCGACTGGGGAAATATAACCTGATAACAACACCGCTGGCATCATAAATACAAATACCCCAATGAACGCTTGTTGCTGAGTTGAACACAGTGCTGAAATAAGCAAACCAAATCCCACCAATGACAATCCGTAAAATAACATGGTGGCATAAAACAGGAGCAGGGAGCCAGCAAAAGGAATTTGATAGCAAAAGATCCCAATAACTAGGACTAAGCTCGCCTGTGCAGTCGCAACGATCAATGCAGGCACCGCCTTACCAATAAATATTTGCCAAGTGGTCAGGGGAGAAACGAGTAATTGGTCAAGGGTGCCTTGTTCTCTTTCCCTCGCGATAGAAAGAGATGTCACAATCAATACCCCAATCGTCGTTATTAAAGCTACCAATGAAGGCACAATAAACCATTTATAATCTAAATTTGGGTTGTACCAATTACGAACGATTAATTCACTGTTGTTTGGTACAGGTTGTGATTGAGTTAGCTCATGTTGGTATTGAGTGACAATTTGTGCAACATAGTTTGCTGCAATTTGCGCACTATTTGAATTACGTCCATCAAGGAGTAACAGCATATTAGCATTATGGTGACTTGCAATATCAGCACTAAAATTTTGCCCAAAACGGACAACCAGCAGCGCCTTGCGGTTATCAAGCGTTTCACGAATATCGTGTTCATTCTTCAATAATAAAACTTGAGAAAACGCACTGGCTTTAGCGAGACGTTGCGTCAGCTCGATAGAATGCTCACCATTGTCTTGGTCAAAGATAGCAATAGTTGTGTTAGTCACCTCAAGTGTGGCGGCCAGAGGAAATAAAATCATCTGAAATATTACGGGTAAAATGAGGATAACCCGTGTTTGCGGTTCTTGAAGTAATGATTGAAGTTCTTTCATAATTAAGGTGTATAGACGATAAAACATAACTTCACCTCAATCCAAACGACGGCGAGTTTTTAGCGCCGTTAGTCCAATAAATAGTATTGCAGATGCGATTAATAGCAGAAAATCTATCAATAAAACGATATAGATATCACCGGCAAGAAAGAGTGTTTGTAAGCTACTGACAAAATACCGAGCAGGGATAAAATAAGTCACAGCCTGAATAATGGCTGGCATGCTATCAATTTCAAAAATAAACCCAGATAACATAATGGCAGGTAAGAAGGCGGCATTCAGAGCGACCATCGCTGCATTAAATTGGTTACGAGTAATTGTTGAAATCAATAACCCCATTCCCAGTGCGGTTGCCAAATAAAGACTGGTAATGACAAATAAGACCAATAGAGAACCGCGATAGGGTACCCCTAAGATAAATGTGGTGACAAACATGCATAACACAATCACAAAAGTACCGAGAACTTGGTAAGGCAATAATTTTGAAAGCAATAATTCAGTTTTAGTAATCTGAGTTGAAAGTAATGCTTCCATCGTGCCACGTTCCCATTCTCTTGCGATAACTAAAGAGGTCAAAATGGCACCAACTACGGTAATAATGATACTAATTGCCCCTGGAATAATAAAATGCTGACTAATTGCAGCTTCATTAAACCAATAGCGCATATTGAGCTCAATTAAGGGTTCTGTTGGGTAGCCTTTATTTTCCCCTTGTTGAATTAGCCACGTTTGCCACACGCCTTGAGTATAAGCTTGTACAAAGTTAGCGGTATTCGGTTCGCTACCATCAGTAATGACTTGAATTGCAGCATTGCCTTGTTTTTTCAACAATTCGGCTGCGAAATTCACTGGGATGACGATAATGCCGCGAATTTCTCCTGCTTGCATTTTATCGATTAATAAATGGCGGTTATTACTAATGGTGGCATCAATAAATGGTGAGCCTGTGAAGGTATCAACCAATTCACGTGCTTGCGAACTTTGTTGCTCAAGTAAAATACCGACACGTAATTTACTTGAGTCTAAATTGATACCGTAACCAAAAATAAATAATAACATCAATGGGATAAGTACAGCTATAAGGGCGCTGCTAGGATCCCGCACAATTTGTTTACTTTCTTTCCAGCATAGCGCTTTAAGCCTACGCCATGAAAAATGGGAAGCGGAGTGAGTCATTGAGCCTCCTGTTGCTTATCATAATTCATGATAAGCTCAATAAATGCATCTTCCATGGAAGGATCAGGGTTTTCAGTACTGGCGATTTGCTGTTTCAGCTCATCAGGGGTTCCTGCTGCAATAATTTTTCCATGGTAAACCAACCCGATACGGTCACAATACTCTGCCTCATCCATAAAGTGGGTCGTAACCATAACGGTAACGCCTTTATCAACCATCCCATTGATATGTAACCAAAATTCCCTACGAGTTAGTGGGTCAACTCCTGAGGTTGGCTCATCCAAAAATAAGATATCAGGCTCATGCATCAATGAGCAGGCGAGGGCTAAACGTTGTTTATAACCCAAAGGGAGGGATTCAGTAACCTGATTGATAATCGGTTTGAAATTAAAAGCCTCAACCATTTCTTGGATTTTTTTGGCTTGTTGTTGATGATGCAAACCATAAACACCTGAAAAAAATTTCAGGTTTTGCCCTACTTTTAGGTTGCCATACAGCGAGAACTTTTGTGCCATATAACCAAGGTGCTGTCTGACTTTGTTTGAACTTGTTTTTAAATCCATTCCAAGAACGAGTGCTTGCCCATCTGTTGGCTTCATTAACGCACACATCATTTTAAAAGTCGTCGATTTCCCTGCGCCATTTGGCCCCAATAAACCAAAAATTTCTCCACGTTTAACTTGGAAATTTACGGTATCAGTTGCCGCAAATTGGCCAAATTTTTTGGTTAAGTTATGCGCTTCTATGACGGTTTCTTCAGGATTAGGCGGAATTTGCGGTACGATAGCGGCTAATTCCGAACGATGAGATGGCCCCCCACCTAATAAGTCAATAAACGCATCTTCAAAACGCGGCTGCGCCTCAATGAGTTTTCCATCTACCATATTTAATGCAGTTAATAAATTCGCTTGTGACGCATTAGGTTTCAAAATTAAGCGAATATAGCGGCCTTGGATCACACCATCGGTGGTTTCAGGTAATACGAGTGCATTTTGCAATACCGTGCGTTTTTGTGAGGCAGGTACATCAAGTAAAAACGAACGTCCCGCCATTTTTTGAGTCAATAATTCGGGTTTTCCTGCATAAAGCTGTTTGCCTTTATTTAATAGCAGTACATTTTTACATTGCTGAGCTTCATCTAAATAGGAGGTACTCCAAAGAATTAGCATTCCATCATCGGCAAGAGTATGAACCATTTGCCATAATTCGCGTCGAGCAATGGGGTCAACACCAACACCGGGTTCGTCGAGTAAAAGAACTTTGGGTTTTCCTAATAATGTACAGGCCAATCCGAGTTTTTGCTTCATTCCTCCCGATAACTTACCGGCTAGCCTATCGGTAAAAGGAGCTAGGCTGGTGAAAGAAAGCAGTTGTTGGTAGGTTTTTTGCCGCTCTTCGCCGAGTACCCCACGCAAATCTGCATACAAATTTAAATTTTCTTGTACGGTCAGGTCTTCATATAAACCAAATTTTTGGGGCATATAGCCTAGGCTGGCTCGCATAGCAATGCTGTCGTCGATAGGGTCGAGCCCCATCACGCTAATTTTCCCTGCATCTGGTTTTAATAGTCCTGCAATCATACGCATTAAGGTTGTCTTTCCTGCACCATCAGGGCCGACAAGACCTGTTACAGAACCCCCATGAATTTCGATTGTTAAACTTTCAACGGCTGGAGTATCCAAGCCAACAAATGTTTTCTCGACTTTGGATAGGCGGATACTGTAATCATCACTCATAGCAAACTCTTACTGTTTATTATCAGCAAATTGAATAGTCACTGGCATTCCTTGACGTAAAGCATCATCAGCATCATTGACGACGATACGTAGTCGATAGACTAAGTCGGTTCTTAAATCCGGTGTTTGTACGCTTTTAGGGGTAAATTCGGCAGTAGGGGAAACAAAACCGATGGTGCCATGGTAGGGCTGGTTTGGGCGGCTATCCGTATACAGTAAGACTTCTTTACCGGGGATGGCATCACCGAGGTGCGGTTCACTCACATAGGCTCGAACCCAAACTGGATTTGTTAAAGTGACGCTAAAAACGGTATTACCTGCACCGATGATCGTGCCTGGCTCTATTGCTCGGGTTAAAACAGTTCCAGGGGAAGGCGCAGTTAAAACGGTATCTTGTAAGTCAAGTTCAGCTTGAGCGACAGCTGCCTCGGCTTGTAGCCATTCGCCTCGCGCAGCCGCTATCTCCTCTTGGCGAAAGCCACTTTGGTATTGGTTCAGCTTATCTTGTGCTGCTTGAAGGGCGGCAAATGCTTGGTTTCGATTGTTCTTCGCGTTGTCTAAGTCATTAGCTGAAATAACGCGAGACGCAGCAAGCCCTTGCTGACGTTTATAAAAGTTATCGGCATACTGCCAAGCTGCTTGTTTTTGCGCTACTTCAGCTTCAACCTGTGCAATCTCTTGAGTTCGGTAACCACTTTCTTTCAAAGCAAGTTGAGCTTTGGCGCTATCACGTACCCCTTTGGCTTTATTTAAGGTGTTAATGTAGGGGCGATCATCCAGTTGACCAAGTTGCTCACCTGCAATAATTTTTTCGCCTTCATCAACGTTTAGGGATTTGAGCTTACCTGACACTCGAAAACCAAGATTTACTGTCCGGACATCTACATTGCCGTAGAGAGTTAATATTTTGTCTTGCTGTGATTGATAGTAGTAATAACCGCCAATTGCAGCACCGATTAATATGAGAATAATGAAAACAACAACAGAACGGTTTTTATTGCTCATAGCTAACCTTACTTAAAGAATCTACGATATGAAAACAAATTATGTTGTTAGAGGCCGCTGTTTTTAATGGAGAAATGTGGCTCAAGTTGCAATAAAATCATCAGCCTCTAGTTATTATCAATGTGAATGAATCACTTTAATATTTTTATCATATCACTTTTCATATTGTTTGCGATGGCGTAAGCCCGCTAATAATATATTTGTATGTTCAATAAGAACTTGATTAATAATTTTAAATTCATTTTCATTAATATGTTTCCAACCAGTTTGGCGTAATAACGTTTCTCGAGCAATACGAAATGAAAGCGTTTCGCCAAGGATTGCGTGTGTATGAATTAACGTTGTTAAATGATTGGGGTCAGCGCCAATATAAATCGCAATCAAGCGGTTTAGGCGCGAATGTATTGGGCCTAAAGCTTGTTCATGGATTATCGTATAGGCTTCGGTGGGGTTGAGTTGTTCACGTGCTAATATGCGAGAAAAGCTTAAATTTTTCTTTTCCAACTGAAAATGATTATAAGCAATGACTGTTTTTTGTAGTAAATCAAGTGCATCATCAGTTACCTGTACTGACAAAGGTTGATTTAGAAAATTGTCAATTGCTTGAAAAACATCATGGAAATCGTCCCTGATTGTTTTTGCGATAAGCTGAGCAACAGCTAAGTAAAGCCCTTCTTTTGATCCAAAATAATAAGAAATTGCGGCAATATTTTGCCCTGATGCCTGTGCGATTTTGCGTGTAGTAGCGCCATCAAGCCCTTGTTCTCCATATACATCAGCAGCAGTAAGAAGCAATTGCATTTTTGCATTTTCTCCTCGCAATGTTGACGATGAACTTGTATTCATAACCATTCCTTTAAAAATTCAGAATTAAATAACACCTAATTAGCTCTTAATGGCTTTTCATGTTAATAAAAAGTAAAAAACGACATCTCATAGTACCATGTAAGTATATATACTATACGAATGAGATTTTATATTAATTTATTAAGCAAACTAAATTAATATATTTATCATCTGCAAATAATGTTAGAATTTTACACAGTGTCGCACGGCAGTTTGCGCTTTTTCTTCTGACTCACTTCCCCCATAACTGCCACATTCAATTTGAAGCGGTGAAGCCCGGAGTAATTTAATTTGACTACTTTTTCAGACCTCGCGTTAAACGAGGAAATTTTGCTTGCCATTAATGAATTAGGTTATGAAAGCCCTACTCCTATTCAACAACAAGCTATCCCAGCCGTGCTTGCAGGAAACGACCTTTTAGCTAGCGCTCAAACAGGTACAGGTAAAACAGCAGGTTTTACATTACCAATTTTACAAAAGCTTATTACAACTCCTCGAGTAGGAAAGGATCGCAAGCCTATTCGCGCGTTAATTCTGACGCCAACAAGGGAGCTTGCAGCGCAAGTTGCTGAAAATGTAAAAGAATATAGCCGTCATTTACGTATTCGTTCTTTTGTGGTTTTTGGTGGGGTGAGTATTAACCCGCAAATGATGAAGTTACGTGGCGGGGTTGATGTCCTAATTGCAACTCCGGGGCGTTTATTAGATTTAGCGCATCAAAATGCAGTAGACCTTTCTCAGGTCGAAGTTTTTGTACTGGATGAAGCTGACCGTATGTTAGACATGGGGTTCATTCATGATATTCGTAGGGTGATTAATAAGTTACCTAAAAAACGCCAAAACTTATTGTTCTCAGCAACGTTTTCTGACGAAATCAAACAACTGGCGAATAAATTACTCAATAACCCTGTAACTATTGAAGTTGCTCCGCGAAACTCAGCTTCTGAGCAAGTAACTCAATATGTACATTTGGTTGATAAAAAACGAAAAGCGGAATTGCTTTCGTTTATGATTGGCCGTGAAAATTGGCAACAAGTCCTTGTTTTTACTCGTACAAAACATGGTGCAAATCGTCTTGCTGAGCATTTAAATAAAGATGGTGTTAAAGCTGCGGCTATTCATGGCAACAAGAGCCAAGGGGCGCGTACTCGTGCATTAGCTGACTTTAAATCTGGGGATATTCGTGTTTTAGTAGCAACGGATATCGCCGCTCGTGGTCTCGATATTGAACAGCTTCCTTATGTAGTGAATTTTGAGCTACCTAATGTTGCAGAAGATTATGTTCACCGTATTGGTCGTACAGGCCGTGCAGAAGCAACTGGAATGGCCGTTTCCTTAGTGTGTATCGATGAGGCTAAATTACTCAAGGATATCGAAAAATTATTGAAAAAATCGATTCCTTTGATGGCGATTGAAGGCTATGAGCCCGACCCTTCCATAAAGGCTGAGCCAATTCAAAAAACACCACAACGCAATGAACGTCGTTCAGGCGGTTCAGGTGATAGGAATCAAAGTAAAGCACCACGTCGTAGCAATGCACCATCATCAAAGCCAAGTTCAGGGAAGGGGGCGGGTTCCCCATGGAAAAACGCACAGAAAAAAGTTAAACAAGGGCGAAGTGACAGCTAACCTTCCATAAGCTTGCGGCTCTTTTTAATGTTAATAGCATTAAAAAGAGCTACTTGCAAAGTCACGTTAAGCTAGTTTTTGGTATCTCCCACCTTAGAAGTTTTTCTGCTCATCTATTAAATAAACGGTATGATAAGCAGGTATTATTACGTTTTTTGTGAGCCATTTATGCGCGTTTTGTTAGCTCCTATGGAAGGAGTTTTAGACCCCCTAGTTCGTTGTTTATTAAGTGAAGTTAATAACTATGACCTGTGCATAACCGAGTTTGTTCGCGTGGTTGATACCCTTTTACCTGCAAAAACATTTTACCGTTTATGCCCTGAACTAAAGTATGGAAGCCGCACCCCTTCAGGGACATTAGTTCGCGTGCAACTATTAGGGCAGCATCCTCAGTGGTTGGCAGAAAATGCAAACCGAGCGGCTGAATTAGGATCTTGGGGAGTCGACTTAAATTGTGGTTGCCCATCAAAAACAGTCAATGGTCATGGTGGTGGTGCGACTTTATTAAAGCAACCCGATTTAATCTATCGAGCCGCTAAAGCAATGCGAGAAGCAGTTCCAAAAGAGTTACCTATTTCGGTTAAGGTTCGTTTGGGGTGGGATAGTTCTGAATTTGCTTATGAGATTGCAGATGCAGTTCAACAAGCAGGAGCAACAGAACTTACTGTTCACGGTAGAACCAAAGAAGACGGTTATAAAGCAGAGAACATTAATTGGTCTGCCATTGGCGAAATCCGTTGTAAATTGTCGATTCCAGTGATTGCTAATGGTGAGATTTGGGATTATACAAGCGCACAGCGCTGCCTTGAAATCACAGGATGTGATGCCGTAATGATTGGCCGTGGAGCACTCAATACGCCAAACCTTAGCCGGGTGGTCAAATTTAATGAGTCTAAAATGCCTTGGGAGCAAGTTGGCAAGTTGCTATTAAAGTATACGGAACTTGAAAAACAAGGAGATACAGGCCATTACCATGCAGCCCGAATTAAACAATGGCTAGGCTATTTACGCAAAGAATATCATCAGGCAGATGAACTATTTTCTCAAGTTAGATCGTTAAAAAATGCCCAACAGATTGCACAAGTGATAACTGAAAAAGTGAACAATTAATTATGAATAATGTTAATTAGCAAGAATTTATAGTTGCGAAATTAACTTATAGGGTCTTTACTTAATTGGTAGGAGAGCGATTTAATTTACTTAAAGCTCTACTATTATATGAGAAAATTTTGACATTATAGTGAAATTACCGAGTCTGGGAGGCGTAAGATGGGTGTAATTGCTTGGATTATTTTTGGTCTAATTGCAGGTGTTTTAGCTAAGTGGCTGATGCCAGGTACTTATCACATGGGGTTCATTATGACCACCGTGCTGGGGATTGTTGGTGCCGTTGTGGGTGGTTACATCAGTACTTTCTTTGGTAAAGGAAAAGTTGATGGCTTCAACTTTGGGAGTTTTGTTGTCGCGGTCATTGGTGCGATTGTCGTACTGTTCTTAGCCGGGATATTTGCCAAATAGCCATTTTCTCTACTTGGTAAATGCTCATTCTATAAGCCACTTAAATATCGAGTGGCTTATATTTTTATGGGAGAAGATTACGACTCGATTGGCAGGCCGTTATCTTGCCCCCATTGGGCCCATGAACCATCATACAAACGCAGGTTTTGGTTACCTAATAAGGTTAATGCCATTAATACCACTGCAGCGGTCATTCCTGAACCACAGGTCGTCACAGAAGGCGCATGGATATCTACACCTTGCTTAGCAAAGATAGCTTTAAGTTGCTCTGGTGATTTGAATGTACCATTTTCCACAAGAAGATCCCATGGGACGTTTTTGCTCCCTGGAATATGCCCCATACGTAAACCCGGACGCGGTTCTGGCGCTTGGGCAAGAAAGCGTGGCTCTGCGCGAGCATCAATAATTTGAATTTTGCCTTGATTTACAATCTCAAGTACTTGTTCTTGATTCAGTGCGTTACTGTCTTTACGTGTGGCATGGAATTGCTTCGCAGCTGGCGGAGTGACTTCCCCTGACTGAACATCAAACCCAGCAGCTTTCCAAGCATCGATGCCACCGGCTAAAATTTTAACGTTTTTGCAGCCCATCGTGGTGAAAGTCCACCATGCTCTTGGGGATGAAAATAAGTTATTCTGAGAATAAATAATAACTTGGGTGTCATTGCCAATGCCCATGGCACTAACTGCTTGGCTAAAAACTTCAGCACTTGGCAGCATATGAGGTAAATCACAGCTTTTGTCTGCAATTTCATCTTGATGAAAGAACTGAGCGTTAGGAATATGTTCTTCTAAATATTGCTGGCGGCAATCATAAGGTGCGGTTGGTGGTGGAGAGGAAGCATCGAGCACAATGATGTTATTATCAAATAGATGTGAATTTAACCATTGTGGGGTTACGAAATAATCGTTGTACATAAGCTATCTCCATCCTGGGTTGCTAAATTATTTAAAAATTACTGAATTTGATTAGGTGCTGGCAGTGCTGAAGGGGATTGCGGTTGTCCTTGCTCAAGTGGTGTTGTTGAACGGGTATAAATGTTCATACCAGCTAAAACAATACCGCCTACAGAACCAAAAGCACATAATGCGCAAAGTGCGATAACAACCTTTTTCATTTTCTATAGCCTGCCTAGTGATAAAAATCCAAATAGTGTAAGAACTCAAAGTATAACCGGATGAGTGTTGCAAACAAGTTAAAAGCTATTTTTTCTGTTGCATAATGGGCGTTTTGCAAAAAGCTTCCCAATTTTTATGTATAATGGGTATTAATACAGTAGTTTTGCGAAGCGGTTGGCAAAAGAGTTTTTTTCATATTTCGTATTGTTGTCAGTTTCGTTATCTTTCATTTTAACTTTGGTCACCTGCATAATTTATGTCCCTGTCGAATAAAACTAAAGAACAAATAACTCAGTGGTATAAAGGGTTGTCCGTACAAATTGATGGGTTTGTTTCAAGAGCCCCGCAGCGGCAGATGATAGCGCAAGTCGCGAAAAATTTAGCGGATGATGACGGTCGCCATTTGGTCATAGAAGCGCCTACTGGGGTAGGGAAAACTCTATCTTATTTAATACCGGGGATAGCGGTTGGTAGGGAAGAAGGAAAAACCTTAGTGGTTAGTACGGCGAATGTGGCATTACAAGACCAAATTTATAGTAAGGATTTACCGTTATTAAGCAAAATTATTCCTGATCTAAAATATACAGGTGCATTTGGGCGTGCTCGTTATGTTTGCCCCCGTAATTTAGAAGCTATTTGTGCAGCAGAAGGTGAGCAAATAGATTTAATGTTATTGGTGGAAGACAAAACGGAAATTGCGAATAGTGAAGAACGGGCAATTTGTCAGCAGCTGCGGCATGATTTTCAAAGCTTTGCATGGGATGGGCTAAGGGATCATCACAAACGGGCATTTAGCGATAGCTTATGGCGTAAAGTCAGCACAGATAAAATGAACTGTTTAGGCCGTAATTGCCAATTTTATCAGCGGTGCCCATTTTTTATTGCTAGGCGAGAAATCGAAGATGCAGATGTAGTGGTTGCTAACCACGCGTTGGTAATGGCAGCTATGGAGAGTGAGTCGGTATTACCTGACCCGAAAAATTTATTATTAGTGCTTGATGAAGGTCACCATGTTCCAGACGTTGCAAGGGATGCCCTTGAAGTTGAAGGCGAAATTACGCTAGTTCAATTAACGGCACAGCTTGATAGCTTTATTCAGCATGTTGGGCAATATATGGGGCAATTTCGTCCAGCAAAACCACCAAAGTTAGCTAACCCTGAACGATTACAGCAACATGCAGAAAAATTGCGTGAAACATTTCGTGATTTTTCATTACTAGCAAATGCCTTATTGCCAGAAACGTCAAAAGAAACTGAGTATTTATTTCCGCTAGGTGTATTGCCTGAAGCAATGCAATTAAGCTGTCAGGTGCTATTTAAGCAGACAGATGCCCTACAGGGGTTAGCGGAAGCTATCTTAAATGATTTGACGGAACAAACTGCGAAGCAAGATATTGTTCGCTTACATCGGTCGATTATTGTAACTAGTAGGGCTATGGGATACTTTGAAAATATGTCGAAGCTTTGGCGGCTGGCGGCATTAGAGCAAAGTTCAGGTGCCCCTGTGTCAAAATGGTTAAGTCGGCGTTATGAGAAAAACCAATCTCGTTTCTTTATGCATTGTGCGGGGATCCGAGTGAGTGAGCAATTACAACATTTGTTATGGCGAAATGTTCCTCATATCGTGATTACCTCAGCAACGCTGAGGTCGTTGAACAGTTATTCACGTTTTATGGAACTTACTGGGCTATCTGAAAAAAGTGATGATCGCTTTGTGACATTGTCCTCCCCTTTTAACCATGTTGAGCAGGGAAAAATTATTATTCCTAAAATGGAATACGAGCCAACGATAAACAATGAAGCGGAACACTTAGCGGAAATGGCGGTATTTTTTCGTGAACAATTTATTAAAAATACTCACCGTGGCGTGTTGGTTTTATTTAGTAGCCAAAGAGCAATGGAAGGTTTTCTTGAGCACGTAAAAGATTTGCGTTTGCAGCTTTTAGTTCAAGGAGATCAACCACGTTATCGGTTAGTCGAAACACATTGTGAAAGAATTAATCAAGGGCAATCTAGTGCCTTAATTGGCTTACAATCGTTTGCAGAGGGGTTAGACCTAAAAGGGGAATATTTAACTCAGGTCCATATTCATAAAATCGCATTTCCACCAGTAACAAACCCTGTGATTATCACTGAAGGTGATTGGTTGAAGTCGTTGAAGCGATACCCGTTTGAAGTTCAAAGTTTACCGAGTGCTTCATTTAATTTGATACAGCAAGCAGGTAGGTTAATTCGTAGTCATGAATGTTATGGTGAGATTATTATTTATGATAAACGGTTATTAACTAAAAATTATGGCAAAAGGTTATTAAATGCATTACCGGTATTTCCGATAGAACAGCCTGAAATATCTAAAAACAGTAAATAATTAAGTTAACGTATTTTGTTTTAAGGTATTTAAATGTCAATAATAGTTTGATTTATATAGTTAATTGTTAGTAAATAAAATGGCCACTTTGCAGTGGCCATTGGTCAATTTGAATTGACTCTATTTACGACATTACTCAATATTAGCTTCTAAAAACCAGAGGAATTTATCCATATCGCGGGAAGCCGCGGTAAACATATCTGCGGTATCTTCGTCTTCCACTTCATCAATCGCTTTTCGAATATCATTCGCGACAACCGCATAACGGTCTGCTAATGCTTTCAAATGATCTTGTACACTGTGAATATTAATTGGGTAAGCCTCTAACGAAGTGAAGCGGCTAACCTCTTGGGTTGTACCAATAGCAACGCCTCCCAATTGAACTGCACGTTCAGCGAATTCATCTAAGTGTTCAACTAACGTGGTTCTAAAGCCATCTAACATTTCATGTACGGCGATAAAATTGCGACCACGCATATTCCAGTGGGCTTGTTTAGTCATTAGAGAGAGATCGGTAAAATGAACCACCATAACATTAAGTATTCCAATGGTTTCCAATTTTACGCTGTCTTCCATATCATTGCGGGTATATAAAAGTTCACTTGAAGATGCTTTAAATAATTTAGCTGTACTCATGATTCATCCTCTCTTAAATATGAATTTGTTTAGTAACCTCATCTGTCAATAAATATAAAATAATCAAACGACTTTGTCATAATGTAATAAACGATTAGTTTAATAGGCCTATTCGATAGGTTTTATTAACTGTTAATTTATTGTGGATCTTGAATACCGATAGTTTTTAGCAATAAGTGCTATAAAGCTTATTAAATAATAAAATAAAAATAAAAAATGATTATTTCAAATTGATGAATAAATCTTTACACGAAAAAAGGTTAATAAATATCAACATATCGAATTTATTAACCTTAACTGCTTTGTTTGCCATTAGATTCTGTGGTTAGGACACTTTTTCTATTTTTGACTTTGGTACCGCTGTTGAGGTTGAACCAATAGAAGCACAGACAATACACAACAATGCTAACCATTGAGTCATTGTTAAGTGTTCATGTAGGAAAACTATCCCCAAAAATGCGCCCATACAAGGTTCAAGGCTCATCAATGTACCAAAAGTTCGAGCAGGCAAGCGGGTTAGCGCGATCATTTCTAATGTATAAGGGAATGCGGTTGATAAAATCGCAACAGCTAGCGCAAGAGGTAAGATTGATGGGTCAAACATCACCTCGACCCCAGTTTGCATTAAACCGATAGGAAAGAAAATCATCGCAGAAATAAATGAACCGATAGCCACGGTGGCTGCGCCATAACCGGCTCCCGCGCGTTGGCCGAATATAATATACAATCCCCAACAGACACCGGCTCCGAGAGCATAGATGGCACCGAGGGTATCAATGGATTCAATATTATCGCCAATAGGAAGTAAAAATAATAACCCAACAATAACCAGCGCTATCCACAGAAAATCAATTGGGCGGCGAGAGGAAAACATCGCGACGGCTAAAGGGCCAGTAAACTCAAGTGCAACGGCTATTCCTAATGGAATGCGTTCAAGGGAAAGGTAAAATAAATAATTCATTGTACCTAGGGATAAACCATAGGCTAGCAGGGGAACAAGCGAGTTTCTTCTGAATTTTAAACGCCAAGGTTTAAAAATAACAAATAATATAATCGTAGCAAGCAATAAACGTAAACCAGTAACACCGGGAGCGCCGATAACAGGAAATAAAGTTTTAGCTAAAGAAGCTCCGCTTTGAATAGAGGTCATTGCAAGCAATAATAACCCTATAGGTAATAGCGGAAATGCGCTCTTTTTAGTGTCGGCAGACATAAATAAGTAAACCTCGGAAAACGTAACTTAATTGATAATAAATATTTAGAAAATAAGTATTTAGTGATGAAAAATAATTTCTTAAAGATTATCTCATAAAACTGCGCGGCTTTATATTTCTTTATGGTTTAGCTATCGCTCATAAGGGGGTAAATGTGCTCTATTGGCTGTCAATATGTTGGTTTAGGTGAATTGTAGTGCTATAAACATGAATTAGTCTCATTTTATTATGACAGAGGACGAAGCTTGAGCTTCTGTATTAGGCTCGTATAATTCAATTCTCTAAAAAGTCACAATAAAAATGGAAAATGAGGAACAGATGGGAAAGATTAAAAGTATTGCAGTGTATTGTGGTTCCAGTATGGGAAATAATGAGATCTATCAGCAAAAAGCCATTGAATTTGCCAAAGAAATGGTTAAGCGCGACATTACATTAGTTTATGGCGGTGCTAGTGTGGGAATTATGGGGACAATTGCTGATACCGTTTTGTCATTAGGGGGAAAAGCGATTGGAGTTATCCCATCATTGCTAGAAGAACGCGAAATTTCTCATAAGAATTTAACCGAACTATATAAAGTTGAAACGATGCATCAGCGTAAAAGTAAAATGATCGAACTTGCCGATGCCTTTGTCGCTTTACCTGGCGGGTATGGCACACTTGAAGAGTACGCAGAAGTGTTTACTTGGAGCCAAATTGGTTTGCATGCTAAGCCGTGTGCCTTGTTTAATATTAATAATTATTGGCAGCCATTGATTGATATGACAAATAAAATGGCAGATGAAGGTTTTCTACATGAAAAATATCGTCATATGGCGATTGTGAATGATTCACCTGCTGAGTTATTAGAAAGTTTTGAATCTTATATCGCCCCATCAATTAAAACCTACGACTAGCATCAATACTGAAATAACAGAGAGGAATGCATGATAAGGGAAGCTATAAAAAGAGATGTAGACTCTATTTTATCACTTTACCAAATTTTGTTTTCGGAGATGGCATTACTTGACCCTGAGCGCTTACAACCCGCGGAACAGGCTAAGGAATTTATTGAAAATGCAATTATTGACGATAAATTTTATGTGTTAGTTGCTGAATTCAACGGTGAGATTAAAGGGTTTTGTATCGCACAACAGCAAGCCGCTGACCCTTATAGCTGCATTGTTCCTCGAAATTTTGGTTATATTTTTGACCTTGTGGTTGATCCTAATTTCCGTGGAGAAAAAGCAGGGCAAAAATTACTAACTACGATGAAAGCATGGGCGAAAAGTCGACAACTGAGCCACTTGGAGCTATCAGTATTAGCGCAAAATCATCAAGCGATTAAGTTTTATGAACGAGAAGGGCTTACAGAAATCAGTCGTACTATGGGGATCACACTTTAGTTTGGCAATATAATCGGTCTTTCCTTTCGTGTTAATCAATTTGCTGAAAACAGCACAAGATCTAAGCGGCGTAATATGGCATAATGCGCCGCTATTTATACCTGCCGTACTCTAATGACCATGCATGGAATGCATTTTACTGCTCAAATGATTATTTTGGGTTATTTTGCACGCCGTAGTCATGGGCCTCTAATCATCGCAGGCTATTTTACACCGTTTAATTTAAGGCATAGCAGTGTTAACAACGAACAATATCACTATGCAGTTTGGCAGTAAGCCACTGTTTGAAAACATTTCAGTTAAATTTGGCACAGGCAACCGTTATGGTTTGATCGGCGCAAATGGCGCGGGTAAATCCACATTTATGAAGATCTTAGGGGGAGATTTAACCCCTACAGCTGGAAATGTGAGCACGACTGATCCAAATGAGCGTATTGGTAAACTTCGCCAAGATCAGTTCGCATTTGAAGAATTTACCGTACTTGATACCGTGATAATGGGCCATAGCGAACTGTGGGACGTCAAACAAGAGCGCGATAGAATCTACGCCTTACCTGAAATGAGCGAAGAAGATGGTTACCGAGTGGCTGATCTAGAGGTCGCTTATGGTGAAATGGACGGCTATAGCGCGGAAGCTCGTGCCGGTGAATTATTGTTGGGTGTAGGTATTCCTGTTGAACAACACTATGGGCCAATGAGTGAAGTTGCACCTGGCTGGAAACTGCGTGTGCTGTTGGCACAAGCCCTATTTTCTGACCCAGATATCTTATTACTCGATGAGCCGACGAATAACTTGGATATCGATACTATTCGTTGGTTAGAGCAAGTGCTGAATGATCGTAACTGCACGATGATCATTATTTCCCATGATAGGCACTTTTTGAATACCGTATGTACGCACATGGCTGACCTAGATTACGGTGAATTGCGTTTATTCACAGGTAACTATGATGAATATATGATTGCGGCAACTCAAGCGCGTGAGCGCCTATTATCGGATAACGCGAAGAAAAAAGCGCAAATTGCTGAGTTACAGTCTTTCGTTAGCCGCTTTAGCGCAAATGCCTCTAAGTCGAAACAAGCGACTTCTCGTGCACGTCAAATTGATAAAATTCAATTGGATGAGGTGAAAGCGTCTAGCCGTCAAAACCCATTTATTCGTTTTGAACAAGAGAAAAAACTGTTCCGAAATGCGCTTGAATTAGAGGCTGTAACTAATGGTTATGACCAAGGGCCATTATTCAAAAATGTCAATTTATTACTAGAAGTTGGCGAAAAAATGGCCGTTATTGGTGCTAATGGTATCGGTAAAACGACATTCTTAAAAACGCTGGTGGGTGAACAGCCTGCAACTAGCGGAATGGTTAAATGGTCAGAAAACAGTAGCATTGGTTACTATGCTCAAGACCATGCAGAAGATTTTGAAACAGATTTAACCGTGTTTGACTGGATGAGTCAGTGGAAAAATGAAGGAGATGACGAGCAAGCGGTGCGCAGTATTTTAGGCCGTTTACTATTCTCTCAAGATGACATTAAAAAGAAAGTTAAAGTGTTATCTGGTGGTGAACAAGGGCGCATGTTATTTGGTAAGTTAATGATGCAACAGCCAAATATTTTGATTATGGATGAACCAACCAACCACTTGGATATGGAATCCATCGAGTCATTAAACTTAGCCCTCGAATTATACAAAGGAACGTTAATTTTCGTTTCTCATGACCGTGAGTTTGTTAGCTCGTTGGCGAGCCGTATTTTAGAAATCAAAGAAGATAAAGTAATTGATTTCAAAGGTAGTTATGATGAATACCTGACAAGCCAAGGTGTAGTGCTTTAAATATCGTTTTGGATTAGAAACAAAAAGCCCTCAGTTTTGATTGAGGGCTTTTTAATGGGCGAAGTAAACTTAGTTTTTCTTCACAAACTCAGATTTCAATTTCATTTGACCGAAACCATCAATCTTACAGTCGATATTGTGGTCGCCCTCGACCAAACGGATACCTTTAACGCGGGTACCGATTTTTAGCATTGAAGAGCTGCCTTTGACTTTGAGATCTTTAATCACGGTGATGGTATCGCCATCAGCTAGCAGGTTACCATTGGCATCTTTTACAATTAATTCATCAATATCAGCTACAGGCTCGGCATCATTCCATTCATGCGCGCACTCAGGGCAGATATACATATCGTTATCAGTATAGGTGTATTCAGACTGGCATTTCGGGCAAGGAGGGAATTGCATATTCATACTCTCAGTAACTTTATCAAAAGAATAAACAGTGGTGATATTTAAACCATCAAGCACCACAAAAGAGAGATAGTATAAGGTGAAAGGGCAATTAAATTATTTTTTCGGATTATTCTTAATTTTAGTGTGATTGAAATAGGAAAAAGGCGAGAAAAGCCTCGCCTGAATGATGAAAAAAGTCAACTTGCTCGAAAATTTAGCCGTTAGCCTTTAGCACAGACTTCACAATGCGGGTCTTTGCTAAGTTTAAATTGGCGGAAGTCCATGGTCATTGCATCAAATAGCAATACTTTTCCTGAATTAACCTTCCCATAATTAGCTAATAATTTAATTGCTTCCATCGCCTCTAGCGTACCAATGGTTCCGACTAAAGGGGACATGACCCCGGCTTCAACGCAAGTTAAGCTATTGTCACCAAATAAACGGCTTAAACAGTGATAGCAAGGGGTATTTTCTTCATAAGTGAAAACAGATAATTGTCCTTCCATGCGAATAGCTGCACCTGAAACCAATGGCTTTTTATGTGGTAAACACAACCGGTTGAGCTGTTCACGAATGGCGACGTTATCAGTGCAATCTAAGATCACATCATGATGTGTGATTAATTCATCAAGTTGTGCATCATCTAGCTGTGCATTGACGGTATCAATTTGGATATGTGGGTTAATGGCTGCAAGCTGTGTTTTCGCGGAATCAACTTTTGGCATATCAATGGTCGCATCACGATGCAACACTTGCCGTTGTAAGTTAGATAATGACACGGTGTCGAAATCCACCAATGTCAGGTGACCGACACCTGCTGCGGCAAGGTATTGAGTGGCAGCGCAGCCTAAACCACCAAGGCCAATAACCAGCACTTTGCCAGCTTTAAGCTTTTCTTGCCCATCGAAATCAAACCCACGGAGGATAATTTGGCGGTTGTACCGCAACATTTCCGGATCGCTAAGCTCTTGCACAGTTATTATTCACTTTTTAATAAATAGTTAAACATTTCGACTTCAACCATTTCACCCGCTTCAACACGGCCACGTTCTCTTTCAAGGACAATAAAGCAGTTAGCTAAACTAAATGAACTAAACACGTGTGAGCCTTGGTGACCCGTTGTGGCGACTTGTAATTGTCCTTGTTCATTGGTGCTTAGAATTCCTCGCTGAAAATCTAAACGACCCGGGCTTTTCTTCAACGCGGTGGTAACTGGAACTTTGAAGCGTAGCGGGGCACGCCATTGGCTGTGCCCTGAAAGGCGCGCAATCAGTGGTTGAACTAATTGGTAAAAGGTGAGTGCAGCAGAAACAGGGTTCCCCGGTAGCCCACAAAACCAAGCGTCACTTAACTTACCAAATGCAAAGGGTTTTCCTGGTTTAATGGCTAACTTCCAAAAACCAATCGTGCCTAATTCATCCAAAATTTGTTTGGTATAGTCAGCTTCACCCACGGAAACGCCGCCACTACTGATGACCAAATCAGCGTGTTGGTTAGCTTCGATAAAGGTTTGTTTGAGTTTTTCTGGCGAGTCCGGTATCACACCTAGATCAAGTACTTCGCAGTTAAGTTTTTCAAGCATCAGGCGAACGGTGAAACGGTTAGTATCATAAATTTGCCCATCTGCTAAAGGAAGGCCGACGGCTTGTAGTTCATCACCTGTTGAAAAAACGGCAACTTTAAGGCGACGATAAACGGTGACATCTGCAATCCCCAGTGAAGCAATTAACGGCAGTTGGGCTGTTGTGAGTAACGTTCCTGCAGGGAACACAGCATTGCCTTGGGCAATATCTTCCCCTGCTTTACGAACGTTACTACCTTGTTTGATAGGTTGGGTAAATACAATGCCTTGGCTCGTTTGCTCTGTAGATTCTTGCATCACAACCGTATCCACGCCTTGTGGAATCGGGGCACCGGTCATAATACGCACGCAGCAACCTGCTTTTAATTCGCCTTCCATAGGATTGCCGGCAAATGATTTACCAGCCACTGGCATTGGTGTTTTTCCATCCCAATCGGCAAAACGCAAGCCATAGCCATCCATAGCAGAATTATCGAATGGTGGGACATTGATAGGGGAAATCAGGTCTGTCGCAATGATGCGCTGTGCAGAGGAGGTCAGTGGAATGATTTCGGTATCTGTGACGGTTTTCGTTTGAGATAGTAATTTTTCCAATGCAACATCTAGAGAAATCAAATCGTTAGTATGACACTGATCCATAAATAATGACCCTCATTATTGTTATCTGCCTTGAGGCTTAAAATGTGTTCGTAATGCATATTATGGCAGAAATCCATTAGTGGGTGAATGAATAGAAATTGATTACAGATAGCTTTTAGTGAGATTTAGACAATTAGCTGGCATTAGCACAGAGAAAATTATGCACAAAATAACAAAACTGTTGTTGCTATAATCATGTTAAATAGTTAGGCACTCTATATTTATCTTTTAAAATTAATGTATCAATAAAAAATGTGCTATTAATCACCGTATGTAAGGTGTAAAACCTTTTAAAGGATAGATTAACAGGGTGAATGAATTGCATGAATAAGTGCAAATATTTCACGGTAATTATCCATGTTGTACTGGATTATCTGTACCTGCTGTTTTAGAGTACCGCACACCTGCATTTTATAAAAATAGTTATACCATTTGTGGAGGATCACATGTCATCTCTGAGTAAAGAGGCCGAATTAGTTCATGCCGCACTGGAGGCAAGAGGCTTAGAAACGCCTTTGCGTATCCAGCCAAAATCAGGCGACGAACGCAAGAAACTGATTGAGGGGCACATGACAGAGATCATGACGCTGCTGAATTTGGATTTAACCGATGACAGTTTAGCTGATACCCCTCGTCGCATCGCAAAAATGTATGTTGATGAAATTTTTTCAGGGCTAGATTACGCAAACTTTCCAAAAATCACTCTGATTGAAAATAAAATGAAAGTGGATGAAATGGTCACCGTGCGTGATATTACGCTAACAAGCACCTGTGAACACCACTTTGTTACGATCGATGGAAAAGCTACAGTTGCCTATATTCCAAAAGATAAAGTCATTGGTTTATCGAAAATTAACCGAATTGTGCAATTTTTCTCACAACGCCCACAAGTGCAAGAGCGTTTAACACAGCAAATTTTGGTTGCTTTGCAAACATTACTGGGAACAACGAATGTGGCTGTTTGCATAGATGCAGTGCATTATTGCGTGAAAGCACGTGGTATTCGTGACGCGACAAGTGCAACAACAACAACGTCATTAGGCGGGTTGTTTAAATCAAGCCAAAACACACGACAAGAATTTTTACGTGCAGTTCGCCATTTATAATTTATGACAACAACGACACCGTCAAGTC
The DNA here is from genome assembly GCF_028482225.1 of Providencia sp. PROV130. Classification (NCBI taxonomy): domain Bacteria; kingdom Pseudomonadati; phylum Pseudomonadota; class Gammaproteobacteria; order Enterobacterales; family Morganellaceae; genus Providencia; species Providencia sp. PROV130. The sequence goes on from NZ_JAMPQC010000001.1 coordinate 75,307, forward strand.
GTATTGACGCACTTGACGCCGTCCGTGGTATAGCGATTTTAGGTATTCTTTTAATGAATATCTTTGCTTTTGCTTTACCACAAGCGGCGTATTTAAACCCTTATTACACCAATACAACACCCGAGTCAGAGGCTTACCTCTGGGGTGTTTTCAATGTCCTTTTTCAAGGTAAAGTTCTCGCTATTTTTTCCATCCTATTTGGGGCAACACTTGTATTGCTACAGCCTCGTTCTCTTGGTTGGAACCGGTGCCGTTTATTTGTTTTAGCCCTATTCGGGGTGATTCATGGGGTTGGCTTTTGGGACGGTGATATTCTTTTGGCCTATGCATTAACGGGCTTGTTGGTAGCCTATTTGCTTAATCAATATGATGATGGTTTTTTATTGAAAATAGCATTGTCACTATATTTGATTGGGCTAGTCATCTTGCTCGTGTTGGGAAGCGGTGTAGATCCCTCTGGTTTTTGGCAAACCTCGGATAAGCAATTGGCATTTGAATATACTATACATACCTCGGGGGGAATGGATGGTGTGTATTATCGAGCATCAGAGATGCTCAAGATGGTTGAAATGCTGGTTATCCAATATGGCTGGCAATTATCTGCGTTGATGATTATTGGCGCGTTGTTAATGAAAAATGGTTGGTTACGAGGGCAATTTAGTGCTCAACATTACCGCAAAATAGCCTGCATATTTATCTTGCCATCCTTATTGATTCAAATAGTTTCGCTATACATGCAAAGCCAATTCAATTGGAGTTATTTTTCAACTTCAATCATTGGTTATATTATTAATGAGCTAGTTATTCCATTTCAATCTATAGGATACATAGCTCTGGTGTATGGCTTTTGGGGAATAGTGGTAAACAATAAAGTAATCCATGGGCTGCAATATGTGGGCCGTATGGCGTTGAGTAATTATATTTTGCAAACGCTAATTTGTACCACATTGTTTTACCACTTAGGCTATTTTGGGCAATTTACAAGGGTTGAATTACTTGTTTTGGTTCCCATTATTTGGGGGGCAAATTTATTGTTTTCTTATTATTGGTTAATGTTTTTTAGGCAGGGGCCGCTTGAATGGTGTTGGCGTAAATTGACCGGAAAATTAATAAGTAGATGAAGGTTCATCTACTTATAGATCTAATTCAATTTATTGACTTCATCCGGTGAAACCGCTGGATAGCCTTTAATTCCTTCAGGCATTTTAATAGGAGCAGGGATAGATTCTTGCTCACCTAAAAATTTAGGTTCGCGTTTTAAAATATATAAATCCGCCAAAGCTCCTAGCCGTGCAAACACTTCGCGTACTCTCACTTTATACATTCCAGAAGGTGTCGGAACCGCTAAACACTGTGCATCAATACCTTTATGTTTGGCGATAAAGACCGCTCGTTCACAATGAAAACGCTGGGTAATAATCGTAAAATTATCGGTATCAAACACTTTTTTAGTACGTACCACTGAGTCTAATGTCCTAAAGCCAGCGAAATCGAGCACAATTTTAGAGGCTGGAACCCCTTCTTTAATTAAATCTTTGCGCATGTTGATTGGCTCATTGTAATTATGTGCGCCATTATCACCACTGAGAAGTAAATATTTAACTTTTCCACTGTGGTATGCCTCAGCTGCGCCTTTAATGCGATAGGTATAGTAGAGGTTATTAACACCAGAGGCATAATATTTGGATGTGCCAAGTACCATGCCGACATCGCGCGCAGGCAATTTTTCTACATCTTCATAGATATAGGGGGCGGTATCCCAGCTTATCCAGCGATCAAGCAACATTATGGTCGTAAATGCGATCCCTGCAAGAATAATAAGACCAAAAAACAGACGTTTCCTCATGTCCTAGCCTTGATAATAAAGAGTCATAATTTTGAAATTGTTGGCCTCAATAGGCCAGTGTCTCTAGGCTACTTGACTTAAATTAGTGACGCAAGTCGCGTAACGTAAAATCATGTCAATGTCTACATTACAATCGGGGTTGACTAATATTAAGCCCAATAATTGAATCAAAATTAATCAGAAATTGGATGAAAAAGATAAATCACATTCTTATTAAAGAGTGAGCAGCTTCACATCATGATAGTTTTTATAGAATGAAGCTATATATTATGAAATTTTAATTCTATATTTTATATTTGCAGTGAAATATTATTTCTTTAATGGTTTTTTGTGAATAACAGATTTTTAATCAGATAGGTGAGGAAAGTATGAAGCTAACGACATTACTAGCCACAAGTGCCGTACTTGTTACAGCGAGTGTGGCAGCGAAAGAGTACCAAATCAATCACACCAATCAGTTAAAATCACTCAATGATGCGACGAAAAGTCCGGAAGTCTGGGAACAAGCAGAAGTATTAACCGATTTTACTTACCCATGGGAAAAGGAAACGGCCCCTAAAACAGATTTTCGTGCCCTGTGGAGTGATGACGCATTATATTTCCGCTTTATTGCAGATGATAAAGATATTCAGCTAGGTGATAACTCAGATAAAGACCAAGCGGTATTAGATTCTGACCGAGTTGAACTTTTTTTCACGACTAGCCCTGAATTAAAACCGTATTACACGGCGGAAATGGACCCGAAAGGGCGCACTTTCGATGCAAAAGCTAATTATTATCGTGAAGTTGACCCAAGTTGGAATTGGGAAACATTACAAACGGTGGGTGAAATAACGCCAAATGGTTATGTATTAACAGGAAAAATTGATTTAGATGAATTTACTAAACTCGATTTATGGCAAGACGCGGACAAACAGACACTAATGTGTGCCATTTTGCGCGGAGAGTTCAGTGCGGGCGAACCTAAGCAAGTGCGTAAATGGATTAGCTGGATCAAGCCTGATTCTGTTAAACCTGATTTTCACATCCCATCAGCCTTCGGAACCTGCAAGTTCGTAAAATAGCATTATCGCCGGTGGCTTTTGTCACCGGTAGCTTTTCAATACAAACGTATAATTGTGAGAAAGATCATAACCTGCAATTAAGTTGTATGAAATCGCAGTGATTTAAATTGAAATAAAAATTCATTTAATGTATTTTTTAATGAAATTAAATTTCATGAGGGCGTTTGAATGTCTCTAGCCGAAAATACTCTGAGTGACTGTCTATACAATGAATTCAATCAGGAAACGCAACAGTTTTCACGTTTGGATACACTCTCGATGGTGAACGTCATTAACCAAGCAGATAGCACGGTTGCAGGTGCTATTCAGGTCGTTCTACCTGCGATTGCCCAAGTGGTTGATGCTGTTGCTGAGTGCTTAAAGCAAGGTGGACGCTTGTTTTACATTGGGGCAGGTACCAGCGGCAGGCTAGCCGTGTTAGACAGTGCAGAATGCCCACCAACATTTGGTACTTCGTCTGAAATGGTACAGTCGATTATTGCGGGTGGCCAAGATGCAATGCTAAAAGCAGTTGAAAATATTGAAGATTCAGCAGAATCAGCGATTGATGAGCTTAAAAAGCGCCAGCTTTGTGCAAAAGATGTCGTGGTGGGTATCGCTGCCAGCGGACGCACACCATTTACTTTAGCGGGTATTGAATACGCCAATGAAATCGGTGCGTTAACGGTGGCTATTACCACGCGAGGCTGGGGATTAGTCAGTGATGTCGCAAAATTAGCGATTGCACCTGATGTTGGTCCTGAAGTGTTATCGGGTTCAACTCGCATGAAAAGCGGTACTGCACAAAAAATGATTTTAGGCATGCTAAGTACCTGTGTAATGGGGCGATTGGGTCGTATTCATACTAATTTAATGGTTGATGTCGTTGCCAGTAATATCAAATTACTGCGCCGCGCAGAACGGATTGTTAGTGAAGTTTGCGGTATAGATGAACACACCGCAGCAGGGTTATTGGCACAAGTGGATTATCATCCACGACGTGCAATTTTAATGCATGAGCTACAGATTAATGCACAGCAAGCAACGGATATCGTTCAACAGCATCCAAATACCACCTTGGACAGCATGTTAGCAATCACCGTTAAGTAATGGGATAGCGTGATGAAGAGCGGGTTTACTGGCTCAGTCAACATCAGGGGAATCATATGGCTAATAAGATAGAACATCTGGAAGTACTCGCCAGAGAAATAGAAAAATATGCGGGCGGCTTTGAGAACGTGGCAACATTAACTCACTGTATGACGCGTATCCGTTTAGTTTTAAAAGATAACAGTAAATTCGATGCTGAAGCTTTGAAACAAATTGAGGGTGTAAAAGGCGTTATTTTCAATGGTGAGCAACAACAAGTGATTGTTGGAATGGGAACCGCAGCGAAAGTCTTTTCGGTGATGAACAAACGCATGCAAGGTAGTACCTCTGCAACAACGGAAAGTGCAGCACCAGCAGAGAAAAAAGCATTTTCCATACGACGTATGCTAAATACGTTGGCCGCCATTTTTGTTCCAACCATTCCTGCACTGATTGGTTGTGGTTTGATTATGGGGCTGATCAATATTGTGCGTTTAGTGGCACCAGGCGTTGTTGAACAATTCCCTGAATTATTTAAGTTATTAAAATTGATTGGTAGTGCAGTCTTTGTTTATCTTTCAATTATGATTGGGGTGAATACTGCGAAAGAGCTTGGTGCATCTACCTCAATTGGTGCGGTCATGGCTGGATTACTTTCAATGCCAGGTTTAGCGGATATCACCTTATTTGGCTCGAAGTTAGTCCCGGGTAGTGGGGGAATTTTTGCAGTGCTTATGGTGGTCGTTTTCTCTTCTAAATTTGAAGTGTGGTTTAGAAGTATCATTAAAGAAAGCTTAGACCTCATCGTGACGCCATTTGTGACCATTTTAGTCTCAGCGATGGTGGCAATTGTAGTGTTCCAACCTGCAGGGCATTACTTAAATCAAATTTTAGCGCAAGGTGTTTCTGTCGCTTTATTAAATAGTGGCGGTGGTGCCGTGGCGACTGGCGGTATCTTGGGGGGAAGCTTCTTATTTTTATTACTAACGGGTTTACATCAAGGTTTGATCCCAATTCACGCTGAAATTTTACAAACTTTTGGTCTGAATTACTTGTTCCCAATTTTAGCTATGGGGGGAATGGGGCAAGTGGGTTCGTGTTTCTGGGTTTATTTAAAAACCAAAAACCAACGCTTGAAGAAAACCTTAGTCGGTGCGTTACCTGTGGGTATTTTTGGTGTCGGTGAACCACTTTTATTTGGTGTGTCATTACCATTAGGTAAACCATTCATTGCAGGTTGCATTGGTGGAGCTGCGGGCGGGGCATTAATGGCGTTCTTCCATGTCGGGATCATCATTCCTTTTGGAACAGCAGGGTTATCATTAATTCCATTAGTGGGTGATGGCCAAATATTGGATTTCTTAATTGCTGTTGCAGGTGCATGGATTGTCGGGTTCATTGCCAGTATGATAATAGGCTTCACTGATCCAGAAAAATAATTAGAAGGAAAAGCCATGTCGACACTGACGGTAAAACTGGAAAGCTTGCAGACACGCGGTAAAGGCACAGAACAACGTATTGCCACCTTTTTGCTGGATAACCGCGAAAGTCTTATCGCGATGAATGCAGCGGAGTTGGCGCAGGCGGCTGGGGTAAGTAGTGCATCTGTTATCCGCTTTTCACGTCAAATGGGGTACCGTGGCTATCCTGAATTTAAAGTCGATTATTTGTCGGATGAGAAACAACACAAAGCCGAAAGCCTATACGGTAATCTGAGTCGCCACGATGATACTTCTCAGATTATCGCTAAAACGGGGCACATGTTTATTTCGGCTATTGAAAAATCACTGGATCTGCTTGAACCACCAGTTGTGGATACGATTGCGCAAAAAATGTACCAGGCCAAACGTATTGTGCTGTTTGGTGTCGGGTCTTCAGCTATTGTTGCCAGTGATATTTTCCATAAATTAATTCGCATTAATAAACATGCACTGTTTAGTTATGATTTGCATGTTCAGCTAAGTTACTCGGCAAATTTGGGGCCAGAAGACCTTGCTATTGCGGTAACGGCACGCGGAAATACTCAAGAAATCAATAGCATGCTTCGTTCTGCAAAAGAAACCGGATGCCCGACAGTCGCACTGACGCGTTTTGGCCAAGATGAAGCGATGAAGTTAGCGGACTTCGCCTTGCCTTATTTTTATGATGAGCAACACTCCCAATTAGGCATCATCACCCCCCAAGTGTTACAGATGATTACTTTCGATACATTATTTTTTAAATACCTCACGTTAGCAGATAGTGATGCAAATGAAGCATTACAAAAAGGGCGACGAGCACTGATACAAGGCAAGAGTTAATGATTGTAACGGAGTTAGCGATAGGTGCACTGATTGGGCTGATTATTAGCACAACGGGTGTCGGTGGTGGTGTGATTGTATTACCGATACTGACCTATTTCTTTGGGCTAAATGCATTAGCGGCAGTAGCCACTGCCAATTTTCTTTCGATGTTAATGAAGGTTTCTTCTTCTTATATGCATTTTCGACTAGGCAATATTCCCTTTAAAGGGGCAATGATTGTGTTAGCGATTATGTTACCGAGCACCTTTCTCTCTAGCTTGTTTGTGACATGGCTGGGGGGGTTACCGGGGTATGAAAAACAAGTTGAGTGGGGGATTAATCTCTTAGTGGCTGCTGCCATTATTTTTTCGCTCTATTTATTTATTCAGCGAATGTTTTTTGTTTCGATCATCAAACAAGAAACGGCGAAAGGGGACCAGCTAAAATCCATGGCTGTGCCAGCTATCTTGGCGGGTGTTGTACTTGGTGCAACGGGTGTTGGTGGTGGGGTGGTTGTTCTCCCTATGTTATTGCGCTATATGCAACTAAATATTAAGCAAGCAATTGGCACATCGATTTTTGTAACAACCGTGTTATCCGGTTCCTCTGCTTTAGCTTATGCGCAAGATGGCTATACGGATTTAAAATTGGCGCTGATATTGTGTGCAGGGGCATTGATTGTGATGCCACTGGCTAAATATTTACTGATCCGTTTATCTGAACGCACCTTTCAATACATTACATTGTTATTAATTACCTGTAGTGCAGTAATGATGACAATGAATTTATTCACCTTCTAGGGTCATGAGTCCTATTATTGATGTTGTTAATAATAGGACTGACTCTTCACTAAAAACGGTGCGTTTATCGCTGATTAAGCTCTTTTGTCATTTCTTGGTAAATAAATTGGCGCTCATAGTTTAGGTCTTCGTCTTGTAAGGAAGAAAACTGGCTGAGTGTAATAGTGAGTAAGGCGGCGGCTATAAGTACAATTAAGCCACTAGACAGCAGTTTTGCTCGAGCTGTTGCATGGGGAGCTAGTACAAAAGCGCCACTGATAACCGCACCGAGTATTGCGCCACCAATATGAGCTGCGTTGTCAATACCTGACTGCAAACCATTGATAAGAGTTAACGCAATCATCCCAATAATATTATATAGCGGGCGTTTTAATTGGTTGCGTTCTTCAAGAGAAAGGTTGGGGTGATTAATTCTTTTTAATAAATCAATGACAGAAGCCGCAGCTAACCCCATAATGGCACCAGATGCACCAATGCCAACAGTAATATACACTGTGTTATCAGGTAAATATAAACTGTTCCATGCATTCATTGATGCTCGGCTTGCTGCTTCCTTAATGGCTTCGCTATATTGCCAATAAGCACTAAAAAATGCGGCACCAATACCTGAAAATAGGTATATCGCGAGCATCCTAAATTTTCCATAGGTGCGTTCGCATTCAATCCCAATAACAAACAAGGCCAATGTATTTAAAGCAAGGTGCATACCACCTGAGTGCAATACCATACTGACTGGATAACGCCACCAATCCCCAGTTAATGAAAGTTGGTAAACATTGGCACCAAATAACAATAAGTTATTTTCTTGGGAATCGAGTGGGGCGGCATAATTGAGCTGGTAAAAATAAACAACAATATTCAGCACTGCAATAAAAAGCGTTAGGGCTATTGCCCATAGGGAAAACTTAGGTTTCTGTGGAATAGCAGTATTGAGGTCGCCAGTCATGTAAATGTCCTATTAATCAGTCATGGCCGTTATCTTAAATAAGTGATTTGTTTAGCGCAATTTATCATTATCTGAGAATGCAGATATCATTTTGTAGGGGTCATAAAAAACAAAAAAAGAGCTCTAAAGAGCAGCAAGTCTGATAGGTTTTGAAAATAAATTAGGAAAATCAATTTATTGATTTTCGGCTGATAACACAAAGCGGGAAAAACCACGCTTTTATCCCGCTTTGTCAACAACCTCAGGAGCTCTAAGAGCTCCTTTCAACGTCATTATGACAAATTAAAACGAAGTTCGTTTATAGGTACGGTACTCAGGCTTCCAGAAATTGCGTTCAATAGCTTCATCAAGCGCGCTATCCGAAGTGACCGTTGCCACACCTTGAACTTGTGCTTCTTTTGCCACTTGTTTAGCAATAATGCGTGAAACATCTTGGATATCAGACAGTAAAGGCAATAGCGCACCTTCGCCATTTTTGGCTAGTGGCGAACAGCTGGCGAGAGCACGGCTGGCAGCCATTAACATGCCATCAGTGACACGTTTAGCACCAGAGGCAATCACACCAAGACCAATACCCGGGAAGATATAGGAGTTGTTACATTGTGCAATTGGGAACACTTGGTCTTTGTAAGACACTGGGTTAAATGGACTTCCTGTTGCGACTAAGGCCTTGCCATCAGTCCAATTGATAATGTCTTCAGGGCGAGCTTCAACACGTGATGTTGGGTTAGATAACGGCATCACAATAGGGCGTTCACAGTGCTTATGCATCTCTTTAATGATTTCTTCTGTGAATAACCCAGCTTGGCCAGACACACCAATCAATATGGTTGGTTTGGCATTGCGTACGACATCTAACAGTGAAATTGAGTCACTGTTAACATCCCAGTCGGTTAAATTTCCACTGCTTTGGGTTAATTTGGCTTGGAAATCGAGTAAATTAGGCAGTTTATCGGTTAATAAACCAAAACGATCAACCATATAAATGCGCGAACGCGCTTCTTCGTCGCTTAACCCTTCAGATTTCATTTGAGCGATAATTTGTTCTGCGATACCGCAACCCGCTGAGCCTGCACCTAAGAAAGTCACGCGTTGGTCACTTAACTTACTGCCTGCGGCATGGCTGGCGGCAATTAAGCTACCTAATGCAACCGATGCGGTGCCTTGAATATCATCATTGAAACAGCATAGCTCATCACGGTAACGGGTTAATAAAGGCATCGCATTTTTCTGAGCGAAATCTTCAAATTGTAATAATACATTTGGCCAGCGGCGTTTAACTGCCTGAACAAATTCATCAAGGAACTCGTTGTATTCATCACCCGTAATACGTGGGTGACGCCATCCCATATACAGAGGGTCATTCAGACGCTGTGGGTTGTTGGTTCCTACGTCAATAACAATAGGTAAGGTATAAGCAGGGCTGATACCCCCACATGCGGTATACAGGGATAGCTTACCAATTGGGATACCCATACCACCGATACCTTGGTCACCAAGGCCTAAAATACGTTCGCCATCAGTAACAACAATCACTTTCACATTTTGTTTAGTGGCGTTTTGTAGCATGTCGTCGATGTATTCACGATTCGGATAAGAAATAAATAAACCACGTGCACGACGATAAATGTCAGAGAAATGCTCACAAGCTTCACCCACGGTTGGGGTATAGATAATAGGCATTACTTCAGTGAGGTGAGCATCTATAAGGCGATAAAATAAGGTTTCGTTGGTGTCTTGAATATTTCGCAGATAAATGTGTTTATCAATATCTGATTTAAAATCAATTAATTGGCGATAGGCTCGTTCAACTTGTTCTTCGATGGTTTCAACTTGTTCAGGAAGTAAACCATGCAAGTTAAAATTTGCACGCTCTTCTTCGGTGAAGGCGCTTCCTTTATTCAGCAAAGGGAATTCAAGCAAAATTGGGCCAGCGTAGGGTATATAGAGAGGGCGTTTTGTTTCGTACTCATGTTCCATGAAATATCACTCTTCGGACGATTAATCAACAAAGTCAGGGTAGATCCTAAGCTAAACAGCAAATATGTACAGTAAATAATGATAAAAAAGCGTTAAAAAATTTACTGAAAAATATTGTGCATATGATAAGGAGTTTATGCGCGAAAGGGAATGAAAGCCGATAACGGCATACGCATTACGGTAGGTAGATCACGCTTAGGCAAATAATGAATGTCTCATCGTTATTTTTACGTTTTCAAACGTTAGTTTAGCTTTTCTGCGGGTTCAATTTTTTCATGTTTTTTCTTATTTTTAGTCAGTTACAGAGAGAAAAAACGGATTCAATGAAAGTTAAATTATATTTTTAAATATCATATATTGCTGCAAGTTTTAAATTTATATAAGTTAAATTTTATTTTATATTTCATTTTTCACTAAGGAGTTTTATGAATTTAATTAATGGGGTGTTAAGAAATAAGCGTATTTATATATTAATTATTATGGCATTTCTAGGAGGAATGAATCATTCAAGAGCAGACTATAACCCAATCGAAACACTAAGGAATATTGACAGCTATTTCTATGAAAACAAATATGGCTCATCAATTTTTGGTCGAGTTATAACAGATTATTTTTATTTGGTGATGAAAGAAAAAAACAAAACAATTAATAAAACATTGATAGACAAAATAAATTATGACCATGCATTAGAAATGCTTCAAGTATTGAAGCGAAAAGCGAAGAAACAGAGTACAGGTGAAAAAGTCTCTCATGATATGACTTATAAAGAAGCAGATGAAATACACTATCTGGTCATGTTACGTAATAAAATACCCGAAGAAGCTTGGGTTTTAGGTGTGGTATTTTCTGTATTAGATGAAAAAGAAAAAGAATTTTATTGGCAAAAAATTATGGCAGCTTCTGGAGACCGTGGCCATGAATTATCGGTAATATACAGCTTGATGAAAGTGATGTCAGAAAAGGAAAAGAAGGCCACTAAAAAACAGAAAATAATTATTAATAAATGGTATGAACGTATGAGTAAAACATTAGCTTCTGCTAAATCATAGTTTTCATTTAAATAAGTTTGAAAACTAAATGTTATATAAGTATTAAGGTGTCAATTATTATGAAATTATATTTTTGTTTAATTCTACCGTTATTATTATTTTCCTGCATTGTAAATGGCGAGAACCGCCCCGGTTTTGTCTGTGGGCAGTTTAATAAGAATATTATAGAAGTTCCTGGCGAGTATGTTTTTCCATTTGCTGAATATGAAGGGTATAGCTATTTTGACCCAAGGTTTATTGAAAATAAAGAAGGATGCGATGCTAATTTTAGAGAGTTAACATTAATAACGCATTGGCCTTATATGACAAGTGTTGATTCCAAAAAAAAAATCCACCTTGAAATAGATGAAAAAACGATAAGAATTATATTGAGACCAATTCGAGAGAAAGATTATTCATTAACACAAAAAATGAGGAATTATCTAAATGCATCATATTTAGGAAAGCGAAGTCAAATATTTTATGACGATGATTCCGAACTTCAATATGTTGACTATTTTGATGAATATAATATATCTGAAAAACTATATAGTGGAGAAAGAACTCAAAAGAAAAGAACTTTTTTTTGGTTCGAAAATGAAAATGAAGTTATTGCTATCTTAGAATGCTTATGGCTACCATTAGAAAATAAATATTTAAGTTGTAATATGAGTTTTTCAATATTGGAAGTGAGAATACTAGCAGAGGTTAGGTTTAGTTTTGATAAACATAAAAAATGGAGAGATATAATGAAAGAAACTAAGGTTTTTGTGATTGATTTTATTAAGGATGAATATTATGAGTAAAGATATGGCTAGTTTTTCAATTAATTATAATGATGTTGTAAATTTGAAGGCTATTTTAAATGAAGGATATTTGGAAGCGTTTTACAGATATCTTGCTGACAAGGGGGATAGGTATTCATTAACGGCGCCTGGGAGTTATAATGAGCATAGTTTCTTAAGTCGATTATACTTTAATTATGGTTTAGATGTTTATAGTGATGAACTGAAATACATGTATTTAAGAGGAATATTATATAGGGTTCAACAGGATTTAGCTAAAGAGTACATGGTGTTAATAGAAAGTAAGTTTAAAAATAATATGGATAAAAGAGGGTTTATAAATATATCTAGTGAGGATATTTATAAGCACTATATGCATGTTTTAGAAAAAAATAATATGTTTATGGGATATTGGGATACTAATATAGCAATGTTATTTTTTACTACTGAAGAAAGAGGGGAGTATTGGGATAGTAAATTAAATAATAGTGATTCATTCAAAGGCCAAGTGATTCATTATTTTAAAACTATAAATTCCCTATTGGATATTTATGATAAATATACTAATAAAAAAGGCACTCCTATAGCGTGGTACTTGAAAAATAACTATAATCTATTTATGTATGAAAGGGGGTGTGAGTTAATTGAAGAGCAGAAAGATATAATATTAAAAGATAAATATCTTTGTGATTTAATATATACTGTTCATATGAAGTATGTTAAATACAAAGATGAAATGGATATTAAAATAGGGAATGTGTATGATTTAATAAACTATCAAGAAAATGAATTATTTTACTCTGATAAGATTGATTTGAAAAATAAAATCAAATTAGAGGTGTTGGAAAAAGATATTAAAAATAGAAGGAGAAAAAGGTCAGTTGGTAATTATACTGATGAGTTTGTTACGAAAAAAGATGATGCTATTAGAATATATGAGGAGTTTAAAAAGATACAAAAGTCTGAAGTTATTTATGATTATTTGGAAAGTGAAGGTTCCAAATACGCTGTTATTGCAAATGGATTGATTAAAGAACAATCTTTATCTGGAAAGGTTGCAAGTAATTTTATAGATACAGAGTTGGAAAAAAATGGAATAAATGAAAGTAAAATTATTTTGGATAAATTAAAATTGGATTTGGCAGAAGAAACTATTTTAACATTTATATCACGAAGTGATAGTGATGGGGTTATAAAGGGAGATTTAACATCACAAGAAACACAACGTATTCATTATAATGCTTTTGAACGTAATGGTATATCAAGGTATGGATGGACATTAACAATCCCTTACCAGATTTTACCAGAAAGCAGACATAAAGAAATTCATCTTGAAATGTTAAAATCTGCAGGTAATGATCAGGCTGAATTTCAGTTTTCTATTTTCTTAAGTGACGAAATGTTTCTCGAAATAATTAAAAACCCAAAGATAGAATCGATAAAATATTATGTTAATTGGGGGGAGATATTATTAACAATTGATAATATAAAAGAAGTGGGGGCTGTTTTTGGTGATTATTTTGTAGAAAGTGGAATAACACTCAAGGAAGATATAGCAGCCTACGTGAATGAATTAAAAAAAGTTATCCCTAAAAGCGATTTAGATATTTATGGGGTTGAGAGCAAAATATCGCAAACCAAAACCCAGCCTATCAATCAAGGAGCGCCATCAACACCACCAATTAAGCATCCACATAATAGGGTAGAGAAATCGATATTGGAAAGCACTTATCCGAAAGTCGAACCGAATAGACAATTAGCACCTCGTACAACAAATCTGTTTGATAGATTAACAGTTGATAAAAATGAAACACCAACAAATCATTATTTAGAACGCCCAAGCGTTGTTCTTCCGGGAACGCCAGGATTTAAAGACTTTCCTAAGGATACAATAGAAAATAATCGTCATTTCGAGAACATGGTTGGTCAGCTAAGAGACAATATGTCATCAATGAATAACTCAATGAATTCATTTAATGATAGATACTCAATACCTTCAATACCAAGTGTACCTGAATTTAGTTATAGGGGGTATTCGTCAGGGGCTTCTCTTAATTTTAATTAGTATTATAAAATTGCTAATAATAAAAATAATTATTTATGATGGTTTGTCATAACATGAAACGGTTATTGCTGACTATTCATATTAGTAGCAATAACCGTTACTTTTAAATCAATATCAAATTAATCCAAATAAGCTAATTCAATATTTTGGCAACCTAGTGCCTGTAATGTATTTTCGGTCACACACCAATGTTTGATAATCGCATCTTGTTTTTCAACAAACTTAGCTTGGTCGATGGCGTGAATATCTTTACCTGCAAGGTTAATCATAATTAAAGCGGCTTGCAGTGGTGGTAAACTTGGGTTGAATGCGGCATTTTCTGCGTAGCGTCCGGTAAACAGTGAGCCATCTTTTAATTGTAACGCAATTCCTGAATGGGATCGGCTATAAGGTGCATGGGATTGGTTTGCAGCCTCAATTGCTGCACTTAATAACCGGTCACGGCTTTGGTTTTTATAGCCATGGTCAACAGGGTCGAGTAGTAAAGTAGTAATATTGAGGTCAGACGGCCCAAATGAGTCGGGTAAATAGTGGTGTAGTATTGCGGGTGTGCGGCCTGGTAAATTCACCATAATTTTACCGCCTTCACGCAATTCATTCATAAATTGGCGGCAGTGCCCACAAGGTGTGTAATTCACGGTAATTGAGGTAATCTGCGTTTCACCTTTCATCCAAGAGTGTGTCACTGCACATTGTTCTGCATGGATCACTTGCCCCATTGAAACATGGCTAAACTCCATATTGGCGCCGAAATATAAATTACCGCTAGCACCGCAAGCGATTGCACCAACGTGAAAATGGGAGATTGGAGTAATTGCATAAGCCGCAGCGAAAGGCAATAACGCAAAGGCTAGCTCAGCGTCGTTTACACCTGCTTCAGCTTTAATCTGTTTGACTTGTTCCGCTGTTAACATACCTCGGAAATCAGAATTATCAATGATTGGTCTAAGTACCGACTGTAACTTTTCTGGAAGTTCGGCCCAAGCGGCCTTAAATCGTGAATGCATGTGTTACCTCCCTAATTAATTGTTTTTATTCTATTCAATAATGCGCCTAACAATATGTGATTTAAATCACCATTTTAAATGAAACATATGAAACAAATTCTTTAATTGAGAGATGTATCTCATGTTTTCTCTGTGTGTTAGTGAGTAAGAGGCTAATGGATTCCTCTTACTCATTTGCTTGGATATTGGCTTAGTGAATTAAGCTTAGCTAAAAAGATGTAAAATAACAGGAAAGATAAATGGGGCAATAAGTGAGGTGATAACCCCACAGGTCATCAATGCAAGGGAACTGTAAGCACCTTCAATGTAATTCACTTCGGCACAGCGGGCAGTGCCTAGGGCGTGGGAAGCGGTTCCCATCGCGAGTCCTCTTGAGGCGTGGGTTCGTACACGCAGCACATCAAATAAGCTATGGCCAAACATGGCGCCTAAGATCCCAACAAACAACACGCAGGCGGCACTAATCGCAGGGATCCCACCAACCGAATCAGCAACAGCCATCGCGATAGGGGTAGTGACCGATTTAGGCAAAATAGAACCCGCGATATCAGGGGTTGCCCCTAACCATAGTGCGATGGCGGCACCGCTAAACATGGCCACTAAACTACCTGCAAAACAAATGCTTAATAAAGATTTCCACTGGGCCCGAATTTGGTGCATTTGTTCGTAAAGTGGAAAAGCTAGCGCGACGACTGCAGGTTGTAGTAAATCATTGAGTATTTTGCTACCTGCAAAATAGTGCTCATAAGAAGTATTTGTCACGACCAATAACGCAATCAATACCGCAATAGTAATTAATAGTGGGTTTAAAATCGGTAACTTAAATGTGGTCGACAGCTTACGAGCCAAATAAAACACCACAATGGTCAGCGGCAATGACCACCAAATATGTTCTAACATTATTCATTCCCCTTAGTTTTATCATTATTAATGACCGAAGAAATTGGCTCTTCGGGGGGTAAAGGAACGTCATCAGGTTGAGCACCAACGACAGGGCGTTCCTTATGAATATAGTTAGAACTGATGGCGACAACGACCATAACGATTAAGGTACTAACCACACAGGAAACGATGATGGGAACCATTTGTTGGCTGATTAATTCATAGTAATTCATTATGCCAACACCAATAGGAACAAACAGGATGGTCATATTTTTCAACAAAATGCTGCAACCGGGTTGTGCCCACTTCGCGGGGATAATTTGTAACGCAAGCAATATGAATAAAATTAACATGCCGACAATGCTGCCAGGGATGGAGAATGGAAGTAGTGTTGAGATAAGGTTTCCAATAATCAGGCAAAGGTAGAGTATTGCGAAAGCTCGCAAATATTGCCATCCCGTTATCAGTACCTGTTTAAATGACATGAGACTGGTCCTGTAATGTAATATCTATTCATCATACAATTAACTTTATTATTGTGCTACCGATCACAATAAAAAGCCAATAAAAAAGTGGGAAGTATTTAGCTTCCCACTTTTGATGAATAACAGACTAGAGCAAGTATGGGTTATTTAACTTGCATACCGGGTTGCGCACCACTGTCTGGGCTGAGCAAGAAGATATCTTTACCGCCAGGGCCAGCAGCCATTACCATGCCTTCAGAAACACCAAAACGCATTTTACGAGGTGCGAGGTTGGCAACCATCACGGTTAAACGGCCTTCTAAGGCTTTTGGATCTGGGTAAGCGGAGCGAATGCCTGAAAATACTTGGCGAGTTTCACCGCCGATATCCAATTGTAATTTTAGTAGCTTGTCTGAGCCTTCAACAAAATCAGCTTGCTTGATTAATGCAATTCGCAGGTCAATTTTCGCAAAATCATCAAAGGTGATGGTTTCTTGAATTGGGTCATCGGCTAGCGGCCCCGTAAGTTGCTGAACGGGTTTGATGCTCTCTTTTGAGGCTTCAACCATTGCATCCACTTTTGCCATTTCAATGCGGTTAAACAATGCCTTAAATGGTGCGACGCTGTGGTTCAATAATGGGGTGTTAATCGCATCCCATGATAATTCACTATTTAAGAAAGCTTCAGCACGCTTAGTGAGCCCTGGTAAAACAGGTTTCAGGTAAGTCATCAGAACGCGGAACAAATTGATGCCCATCGAGCAAATATCTTGCAGCTCTTGATCTTTACCTTCTTGTTTTGCCACAACCCAAGGGGCTTTTTCATCAACATAGCGGTTTGCGATATCGGCTAATGCCATGATTTCACGGATCGCTTTGTTATATTCACGGTTATTATAATCTTCACCGATAACTTTAGCTGCATCAATAAATTGTTGATATAGCTCAGGCTCAGCGAGATTTGCCGACAATTTACCGTCAAAACGTTTAGCAATAAAGCCTGCATTACGAGATGCCAAGTTAACCACTTTATTGACGATATCGCTATTCACACGCTGTACGAAATCTTCTAAGTTAAAATCGATATCATCGATACGAGAAGACAATTTGGCAGCATAATAATAACGTAAGCAGTCGGCATCTAGGTGATCTAAGTAAGAGCGGGCAGTAATAAATGTACCGCGCGACTTCGACATTTTTGCCCCATTAACCGTGACATAACCATGAACAAACAGATTTGTTGGTTTACGATACTGGCTACCTTCTAACATGGCAGGCCAGAACAGGCTGTGGAAATAGACGATATCTTTACCAATGAAATGGTAAAGATCGGTTTTCGAATCTTTATTCCAAAACTCGTCAAAATCAAGGTCACCGCGTTTATCACACAGATTTTTAAAGGAGCCCATATAACCGATAGGGGCATCTAACCAGACATAGAAATATTTACCCGGCGCATTCGGAATTTCAAAACCGAAATAAGGCGCATCACGGGTGATATCCCATTGTTGTAAGCCAGATTCGAACCACTCCTGCATTTTATTGGCGACTTGTTCTTGCAGTGCACCTGAGCGAGTCCATGCTTGAAGCATGTCGCTAAAGGCAGGAAGATCAAAGAAAAAGTGTTCTGAATCACGCATGACAGGTGTCGCACCTGAAATCACTGAACGTGGGTTAATCAGCTCTGTTGGGCTGTAGGTTGCGCTACACACTTCGCAGTTATCACCGTATTGGTCTTCGGCTTTACATTTTGGACAAGTGCCTTTAACGAAGCGATCCGGTAAGAACATGCCTTTTTCTGGGTCGAAAAGCTGTGAGATAGTGCGGTTTTTAATAAAACCGTTATTTTTCAGTTTCCCGTAAATTAGCTCTGATAAAACCTTGTTTTCTTCACTGTGTGTGGAGTGATAGTTGTCATAACTAATGGCGAAACCAGCAAAATCGTTCTGATGCTCTTGGTTCACTGCCGCAATCATCTCTTCTGGCGTTACGCCCAGCTGTTGAGCTTTAAGCATGATTGGAGTTCCGTGCGCGTCATCGGCACAGATAAAGTGAACCTCTTTGCCGCGCATTCGCTGATAACGGACCCAAATATCAGCCTGAATGTGTTCCAGGATATGACCAAGATGGATTGAACCGTTAGCATAGGGTAACGCACAGGTTACCAGTAATTTATTCGCGACTTGAGACATAGTAACTTTCTTACTTCCATTATTTGAAAAGGGTCTTTGATGTTAACCGATCAAAACCATCGCTGCTAGGGGTATAAAATATTAATTGGCAATTTGTTCGAAAAAGAAATTTTTACCTCTTTGTGGTTTTTACTGTGCGGGGTAATCACTATTTTTTGTGTTCTCTGTTATGATTAATCTCAGTCAAAGTATATCTGTTTAATTTTATGTAGCTTATTATTCAGGATGTACCTAGTTCAAAAATATAAATAAAGGAGCCGGGATGAACGATAAATCCCCCGAGCAGAGCAAACCAGAACTGCTGACTGAACAAGTCTCCAAAGTTTTGGCTTCATTTACACACCCAACACTGCAACGTAATTTGATTTCTATCAAAGCGTTACATCATTGCGCAATGTTGGACAACGTGCTGCATGTCGAATTAGTTATGCCATTCGTTTGGAAAGGGCCGTTTCAAACTTTAATTAGCGAAAAGACCGCTGAATTGAAGCAACAAACAGGCGCTCATGCTGTTGAATGGAAACTGCGTCATGACATCACGACATTAAAACGTGCAAATGATTTGCCGGGTATTAATGGTGTTCGTAATATCTTAGCCGTCAGTTCGGGTAAAGGTGGTGTTGGTAAATCCAGTACTTCTGTGAACTTAGCGCTTGCGCTGGCACAAGAAGGAGCGAAAGTGGGGATCCTTGATGCGGATATTTACGGCCCATCAATTCCAAATATGTTAGGCACAACATTAGAGCGCCCAACCTCCCCAGATGGTCAGCATATGGCCCCAATCATGGCGTATGGCTTGGCAACAAACTCAATAGGTTACTTAGTGACCGATGATAACGCGATGGTTTGGCGTGGCCCAATGGCAAGCAAAGCATTGATGCAGATGCTACAAGACACGTTATGGCCGGATTTGGATTACTTAGTTATCGATATGCCACCGGGAACAGGTGACATCCAGCTGACGCTTTCTCAAAATATTCCAGTAACCGGTGCTGTTGTGGTGACGACTCCACAAGATATTGCCTTGGTTGATGCCATGAAAGGCATTGTGATGTTTAAGAAAGTTAATGTCCCAGTACTGGGTGTTGTTGAAAACATGAGTGCACATATTTGCAGCAATTGTGGGCATGTAGAACCGATTTTTGGTACCGGTGGTGCTGAGAAATTAGCAGAAAAATACCATACTAAATTATTGGGACAGGTTCCTCTGCATATCTCTTTACGTGAAGACCTTGATCGTGGCCAGCCTACTGTTATGCGTGATCCAGAAGGTGAATTTGCCGATATCTACCGTGAAATTGCTTCAGGAATTTCAGCCTTGATGTATTGGGAAGGGGATAAAATCCCAACAGAAATTTCTTTCCGTGCAGTTTAATCGGTTATAGAGCAAAAAGGCTATTTAGTATTATCTCTAAATAGCCTTATTTATTGTTGAACCCTTTTTTTACTAAACACGCCTACTTTAACCTTCTATACCTTCTATTTTTCTGAATTGTTCTCGGAATATTTCTTTATTGAGTCATGTTCGCGTAGAATAGCCGCATCTGTTATTTAATCAGTTTTCTTTCTACGGGTAATCCGAAAAGGTGACTATGAAATTTTTAATTTTTATTGTTGTCGTGGTGCTGATCGTTATTTATTTTTATAACCGTATCGTTGCGTTGCGAGAAGCTGTTATTTCGAGTGAAACAGAAATTTCAGTTCAATTAGACCGTCGTGGAAAAGTATTTGATAGCTTATTGGCAACAGTTAAAAAATATTTAAGCCATGAAACCGAGGTGTTCAGCAAAATTACAGAACTACGGACACAAGCACAAAATACGACAGGAGATAAAGCCCGCGAAGCCGAAGATGCATTATCAAAAATGGTGACCAGTGGGGCGATTAATGTCGCAGTTGAAGCTTATCCTGAGCTAAAATCCGATGCAATTATGGCAAATTTACAAGAAGAAATCGTTTCTTCAGAAAATAAACTGTCATTTGCTAAACGTGGTTATAACCGCTCATTAGAAACGTATAATGCGTATATTGCGTCTATGCCCGCGGCACTAATTGTTGGCATTATTCCTAGCTTAAAAATTTCAAAGGAATATTGGCGTCTTGATGAAGAAACTATTAAGACTGAGGAATCACGTCGCATTAATTTTGATTAAAAATCTCTTACCTTTGAAGTTATCAATCATCGGAATGCCTTATGGTGTTCCGATATTATATGAGTGGTAGATAGCAGGTCACATTATGGATTTTAGAAACGTCATTCGTAAAAATAATCTTCGCACGCGTTTGGTGGTGATGAGCTATATTTTTTTAATGCTAATTATTGGCTTATTGGCAGATATTGCAACACATCCAAATGAGCAATTGGACTTAGTCGATAATGCGATGATGTTTGTGACACTTCATGAATTACCTATCGCCACTTTTATTGTTTTAGGCTTAACCTTTCTTGGGTTGATTTATATTCATTTTAGAGGCCATAAAATGATGTTAGCTGGGATGAATGCCAGAGAAATAACCCAAGAAAATGCGAGTAGCCCCCAAGAAAAACAACTTTTTAATATTATTGAAGAATTAAGTTTAAGTGCTAGTTTAGGTTATATTCCCCGTTTATATATTTTAGAAACGGATGAGCCGAATGCTTTCGCAGCAGGGTGGAATAAGCGTAATGCGCTTGTGGGGGTAACCAGAGGTTTGTTGCAAACGCTTAATCGGCAAGAAGTTCAAGCCGTTCTCGCTCATGAAGTTGGGCACATTATTCATGGTGATTCAAAATTAACCCTGTATGTGGGGATTTTGGCAAACGTGATTTTAACGGTAACGAATTTATTTAGTCAGATTTTTATCCGAACAGCAGGGCGCAGCCGCAATAATGCTGCTAATAAAGCGCAAATGATCCTATTGGTTCTAAATTTTGTTTTACCGTGGATAACCCAAATACTCTATTTTTATTTATCTCGTACCCGTGAATATATGGCTGATGCAGCGGCAGTGGATTTGACTTCAGATAACCAAGCCATGATAAGTGCGTTGAAAAAAATCTCCGGTAATCATGAAACCCATGAATATGATAACAGTACCACAGGGCAAGCTTACCGCAAGGCCGCTTATATTTTTAATAAAGGCGATTCTGTATTTTCTACTCACCCTTCGATTGAAAATCGCATTGCGGTATTAGAAGGAAAAAAACAATTTTAGTGTATAAATGACATTTTGTACGCTCCGATTTACGGCATTTCCTATCCAATGGGTGTTTTTTTAGCGAACTTTGTTGAGGTATGCTGGAACAACACGCCATTACCCCCTATAATTCCGCCAACATAACATTTTTCTGTTGTGTATCTCATTTCTAAATA
Source organism: Providencia sp. PROV130 (assembly GCF_028482225.1). Lineage (NCBI taxonomy): Bacteria > Pseudomonadati > Pseudomonadota > Gammaproteobacteria > Enterobacterales > Morganellaceae > Providencia > Providencia sp. PROV130. The sequence goes on from NZ_JAMPQC010000001.1 coordinate 97,069, forward strand.
TTTAACCAGGTTATCATTTTATGACTGACATAGCGCATCACTGTACCATTGTAGGTATATCGGGAGCCTCTGCATCTGGCAAAAGCTTAATTGCAAGCACGTTATACCGTGAATTAAGAGAACAGGTCGGTGATCATAATATCGGTGTTATTCCAGAAGATTGTTATTATAAAGACCAAGCCGATGTCCCAATGGAAGAACGCCTTAAAGTAAATTATGACCATCCTAACTCGATGGACCACAGCTTGCTTTATGAACATCTCAAATCACTGAAAAGTGGCCAAGCAGTAGAAATCCCGCAATACGACTATGTCGCTCATACACGTAAACAAAAAACCATCACGTTCAAACCTAAAAAAGTCATTATCATTGAAGGTATTTTGTTATTAACAGATAAACGCTTACGTGGTGAAATGGATTTTTCTATTTTTGTTGATACACCACTTGATATTTGCTTGATGCGCCGTATTAAACGTGATGTAAATGAAAGGGGCAGAACGCTTGATTCCGTTATTGACCAATATAATAAAACGGTTCGCCCAATGTTTTTGCAATTTATTGAGCCATCAAAGCAATATGCCGATATCATTGTTCCTCGCGGTGGGAAAAACCGTGTAGCGATTGATATCTTGAAAGCAAAAATTGGCGAATTCTGTCAAGATTAAACCGCGCAGAAATTAAAATAATGAAGGGGGAAACAACCATGCGTCTTTGTGACCGCGATATTATTCAATGGATGGATGATGGTAAATTAGTTATTAGCCCACGCCCACCAGTTGAACGAATCAATGGTGCAACTGCAGATGTTCGTTTGGGAAATCAATTCCGCGTTTTTCGAGGACACACGGCTGCATTTATTGACCTTAGTGGCCCTAAAGATGAGGTTAATGCCGCATTAGATCGCGTCATGAGCGATGAAATTGTTCTTGATGAGGATGAGCCATTTTTCCTGCACCCAGGAGAATTAGCACTTGCAGTGACGCTTGAGTCTGTTACGCTCCCTGATAACCTTGTAGGTTGGTTGGACGGGCGCTCTTCATTAGCGAGATTAGGTTTGATGGTGCACGTAACCGCACATCGAATTGACCCAGGTTGGCATGGGCAAATCGTGCTAGAATTTTATAATTCAGGTAAATTACCATTAGCATTGCGTCCTGGCATGGTGATTGGCGCATTAAGCTTTGAGCCATTATCTGGTCGTGCTGATCGCCCTTATAATAGCCGACAAGATGCTAAATATAAAAACCAACAAGGTGCTGTTGGTAGCCGTATCAGTGAAGACTGATAACCGGTGAACTTTGCGGAAGTTGTTGTGTTTAATGGAGATTAAACCGGTAATTTCCGCCCATTTTCAGGGATAGGTGTGAGTTCATTTTTGTGGCGAGCGCAAGCGGAATTTAAGAGAGGGAAGGATGAAACGTTTTTTGACGACACTGATTATTTTACTTGTGGTGATTGTTGCAGGGTTAACAACACTTGTAATGTTAGTGAACCCGAATGATTTCCGTCATTATATTGTTGAACAAGTAGAGAAAAAAAGTGGTTATCAACTTGAATTCAACGGTGATATGCGTTGGCATGTGTGGCCAACCTTAAGCATTATTACTGGGCCTGTTTCCCTTACTGCACCGAATGCCGCTAAACCCATCCTAAGTGCAGATAATATGCGCTTAGATGTTGAATTATGGCCTCTCATTTCCCATAAGCTTTCTGTTGAGCAAATTGTTATCGATGGTGCTGTTATTCGCAAAACACCTGATAGCGAAATTCAAGCTCACCGTAACACCCCTGTTGCGCCTGGTGGTGTACCAACATCAACCACTTCACAAGAGAAAAGTGACTGGTTATTAGATATAGAAAAAATTAATATTTCTAATAGTTTAGTTATTTGGCAAACAGCTAAAGATGAATTTAACCTGCGTAACATTGATTTATCACTGAAGAAAAGTGATAAAAAACAGGTCGTAGTTAAATTCAGTGGAAATCTAAATAAAAACCAACAAGAGTTTGTATTTAATCTACGTGCAGATATCGATTTATCAGATTTTAATCAAAAGATTAGTGGAAAATTAACTCAGTTTGATTATAAGTTGAGTGGTGTTGATTTACCTGAAAGTGGAATTGAAGGGCAAATAACGAGTGATTTTCTATACACCAAAGGCAAAGTGGAAAGTGCTAGTTTAAATAATTTGGCAATAACGGCTAATGAAAGTGCCCTATCAGGGAATGGCAGTATCCAATTAACGGATACTCCAAAAATTAGGGTTAATTTAGTCGCCGAGAAATTAGATTTAGATAATCTATTAGGGATAGCATCGGCCAGTACCAGTGTAGAATCAGAGACAAATAATAACCGTGTCGGTGTTAAACCGGTTATTTCTGGGGCTAATCCTCAACAGTATGATTTGTCAGGCTTGCAGGCATTTTCCGCCGATATCAATTTAGCCATTAAGCAGTTAATTTATCGCGGAATGACGGTTAGTGATGTGGTTTTTGAGGCACAAAACCAAACTCCTCGTTTGACTGTTTCAAAACTACAAGGTAAGGCATTTGGTGGTGATTTTTCATTACCTGTGACTTTTAATTACAGCTCAACGCCTGCTTATGTTTCAGCAAAACCAGATTTAAAAAATATCGACTTAACTCCGCTATTAAAAGCCTTCAATATGCCACAAAAATTAAGTGGAATAATTTCGTTAAATGCGGCGTTATCGGGTGTGGGTTATGATGATAATGCAGTGAAAAACCAATGGCAAGGGCCGGTTAATTTTGAACTAAGAAACGCAAAATTACAGGGGCTGAATATTCCGCTATTAATTCAGCAATCCGTTTCCAGAGTAACCAATAAGATTAATGCACCCGTCAATTCGGGAAATTTCACTGAGGTTGATTCCTTCACTGTGGCAGGTAAATTAAATAAAGGTACGTTGAACATTTCCTCTATGAATGCGATGTCATCCTTAGTTAACATCAGTGGGCAAGGCCGTATGAATATCCCTAATGAAACCATTGATGTCAATTTAGGGGTTAATATTGCGAATGGCTGGGGTGGGGATTCACGTTTGGTTCAACAATTGCAAGCTATGACCATTCCACTGCGAATTTATGGTAATTGGCATAATTTGAAATACCAATTAGATGTTGAAAAATTACTGCGTAATGAGTTACGTACACAAGCTAAAGAAGCGCTTGGTAACTTCTTGAAGAAAGAAGAAAATAAAGGACTCAATGATTTATTGAATGCCCTTTAAGATAACAAAACGCCCTTAAATGGGCGTTTGAGGTTGTTGACAAAGCGGGATAAAAGCGTGGTTTTTCCCGCTTTGTGTTATCAGCCGAAAATCAATTTATTGATTTTCCTAATTTATTTTCAAAATCTATTAGATTTGCTGCCAAACATAATAGGTTTGTCAGCAGTCTGAAGCGCCCTTAAATGGGTGTTTTCTCTTTTTATGAACTTATTTTATTTTTGTAATCAGAAAGATCATTATTTAGTTGAATCATTTTATTCGATAAATTTTGAAAAAATGAAGAGTCATTCGGATTAAATTGCTCAGTGTTAATATCATGTATAGTTGTAATTAATTTGGTGATTTGGGTGCTCAATTTACTTATTTTATTGAAATTATTTGTTTTTTCTGGTGTTTTTTGTAATTTATCACTTTGATTAGTGATTAAATTATTACTGTTCTCTTTAATCAGTACAGGGCAACATTTAACGTTATTATTAATGCTTATTGCTGTAACTGCTATATTTTCTGATTTTTTTTTTGTACTTGTACTAGGCACTTGGATCGTACTGCTATTTGATTGGCTAGTTTTTATTTTCACAATGTGACCTTCGTTTAAATTAGTTGTATTTAATACGCTGAATTATTCAAGCTTTGAATGTATTTTTCTTTTAAAAAACGCCACTATTTTGCGCTTAATCGTCTAAAGGTTGATATCTATAGGTTTTAGGCAAAAAAATACCAGCCATATAGGCTGGTATTTAGTCAAAAAGCACGTGCTAATTAGTCATCTTCAAACTCATAGCCATCCCCCTCAGGGGCTGGTGGAGTGATTAACACTTTATTGACTCGGTGGCTGTTAACCTCAAGAGGTTGGAATATACAACCGTTAATTGTCACTTGTTCACCGACTTCAGGAACACGTTGCAGGTGCTCCATTAAAAGACCCGCAATCGTTTCATATTCACGTTTATCGTCTAATTCCATAGGGATAAACATGATCAAGTCTTCAAGTGGCATAAAACCGTTGGCAATCCAAGTGCCATCATCCAGTTTTTGAATATCGTGGCGTGAGTCGTTTTCTTCATCACCAACCGGCAAGTTACCTGCTATTGTTTCCATTACGTCGGTCAATGTCACGATACCTTCGATAGAACCAAATTCATCCACAACAAAGGCAAAGTGGGTATGCGCTTTACGGAATTGCTCTAACGCTTTTAGCAGCGATAACCCTTCAGGGAATATCAATGGCTGGGTAATCAATGCACGTAAGTTTAATGGCTGGCCTTTTAATTGCTGTTTAACCAAATCCATTACATGTACCACGCCAACGGGTTCATCACTGATAGTTTCATCAATGACCACTAAACGTGAGTGTGGGTTTTTCTCCATTAATTGCAGTAAATCTGAAGATGATTTATTAATGTCGAGGTAATCCACATCATGGCGTGATGTCATAATGCTTTCGACATTACGTTGCGCCATACCGAGCACTCGAGCAATCATCAAACGTTCTTGTGGATCAAAAACGGATTGATTATCAGCGATAAGATTAGAAGTATGTGGGTCTAATTCTCCACGTTCGTTATTACCGCTAAGAATGCGTAATACCGCTTCAGCTGTACGTTCACGTAGTGGGCGTGAGCCTTTAAGGAACTTACGGCGATTGAATTGGGCAAATTGGTTGAGGACTTCAATCATGATAGAGAAGCCAATTGCAGCGTATAAGTAACCTTTCGGTATGGCATAGCCAAACCCTTCGGCAACTAAGCTGAAACCAATCATCAATAAGAAGCTCAAACACAGTATGACAATGGTTGGGTGCTGGTTAACAAAGCTCGTTAACGGTTTACTTGCCCAAATCATTAATGCCATTGCAATGGTCACAGCTGCAATCATTACGCCGATATGGTCAACCATACCAACAGCGGTGATCACGGAGTCCAGTGAGAATACGGCATCAAGAACAATAATTTGTGCAACAACAGCCCAGAAATTCGATGTCTTTCTTTGGGTATTGGTGTGTTCGTCTTTCCCCTCCAACCGCTCGTTTAGCTCCATTGTGGCTTTAAACAAGAGGAATAAACCACCCACCAACATAATTAGGTCACGAGCGCTAAAGGCGTGATCAAAGAGCGTTAATATCGGTTTCGTGAGGGTAATGAGCCATGACAGGCTAAATAGAAGCACAACACGCATAATCAGGGCTAATAAAAGTCCAGTTACACGGGCTCTATCACGCAGCTTTGGCGGGAGCTTATCGGCCAGAATGGCGATGAAGACGAGGTTATCAATACCAAGAACGATTTCTAGAACGATAAGGGTAGCGAGGCCCGCCCAAATCGAAGGATCTGCGATCCATTCCATACAGTTTGTTTTACCTTCTGATATGACGGCTTATACCGACGAGTGAATAATGCGGTTTGTTGAACGAAATATCAATAAAAAATAACGTTAGTTGGGCAATTCTTGACAAAAATGGCCTTGTATACGTCATCGATTGCATCAATAACTACCATGCAACACAATCCTAGGTTAATATGTGATCCCGTTAACAGAATGTCAGCACGGTCGAGGCTGACTTGGTCCTAATCAGACAGGAGTTGTTCATGTCAAAGCAGCAGATTGGTGTTGTCGGAATGGCAGTCATGGGGCGTAACCTTGCGCTTAACATTGAAAGCCGTGGTTACTCAGTGTCTATCTTTAATCGTTCTAAAGATAAAACAGACGAAGTGATTGCCGAAAATCCAGGGAAAAAGCTAGTTCCCAACTATACAATTGAAGAGTTTGTTGACTCTCTGGAAAAACCTCGCCGCATCTTGTTGATGGTAAAAGCGGGTGAAGCAACGGACAAAACAATTGCCTCGCTGACTCCTCATCTGGACAAAGGAGATATCTTAATTGACGGTGGTAATACTTTATTTACTGATACTATCCGTCGTAATCGTGAATTATCTGAGCAAGGTTTTAATTTCATCGGTACTGGTGTTTCAGGTGGCGAAGAAGGCGCATTAAAAGGTCCTTCAATTATGCCTGGTGGTCAAAAAGAAGCTTACGAACTGGTTGCTCCAATTTTAAAAGAAATTGCAGCACAAGCAGAAGGCGAACCTTGTGTGACCTATATTGGTGCGGATGGTGCGGGCCACTATGTTAAAATGGTTCACAACGGTATTGAATACGGTGATATGCAATTAATCGCAGAAGCCTATTCATTATTAAAAGGTTCATTGAACCTGAGCAACGAAGAATTAGCAGGCATCTTTGCTGAATGGAACAAAGGTGAACTGAGTAGCTATTTAATTGAAATCACAGCAGATATCTTCAAGAAAAAAGATGAAGATGGTAAATATTTGGTTGACGTGATTCTTGATGAAGCGGCTAATAAAGGTACCGGTAAATGGACTAGCCAGAGTGCGCTGGATTTAGGTATCCCTCTGACGTTAATTACTGAGTCTGTATTTGCACGTTATATTTCTTTCTTAAAAGATCAGCGTGTTGCGGCGTCTAAAGTATTAACAGGTCCAACCCTCAAAGCGGTTGAAGGTGATAAAAAAGAGTTCATTGAAAAAGTTCGCCGTGCACTGTATTTAGGTAAAATTGTGTCTTATGCACAAGGCTTCCAACAGCTCAAAGCGGCATCAGAAGAATATAATTGGGATTTAAACTACGGTGAAATCGCAAAAATCTTCCGTGCAGGCTGTATTATTCGTGCGCAGTTCCTGCAAAAAATCACCGATGCGTATAACCAAGATGCAAAAATTGCCAACTTGCTGTTAGCGCCATACTTTAAACAAATTGCTGACGAATACCAGCAAGCACTGCGTGATGTGGTGTGCTATGGTGTACAAAATGGCATCCCGACACCAACATTCTCAGCCGCTATTTCTTATTATGATAGCTACCGTTCAGCCGTATTGCCTGCAAACTTAATCCAAGCGCAGCGCGACTACTTCGGTGCTCACACTTATAAGCGTACTGATAAAGACGGTGTTTTCCATACTGAGTGGATGGAATAATCCGTCATCATTGACTGTTGATGACATGAAAGGCGCTAAGTTTAGCGCCTTTTTTGACTTTTAAGCACCGTAAAATGTTTAATTTATAACAACGAGTATTTTCTAAATTACATTTTATCGAGTCTAGGCATGGTTTATGCGTAATTTTCTTATCTTATTACTTTTATTAGTATTACTTGGTCCATTAGGGATTGATTTATATTTACCAACAATACCTGATATTGCGAAGGATTTAGGTAGCAGTGAGTCGGTGATCCAGTCAACGATAGCATTGTTCATTCTTGTTCTGGGACTAGGGCAATTGATTTCGGGTCCATTAGTCGATAGATATGGACGAAAACCTGTCGCGATAGCGGGTATGCTGTTATATATCATCGGTGCAGGTGTTGCTATTGTAGCAACAACATCCACTGTATTTATTGCATCACGTTTATTGCAAGGTGTTGCGGTTTGTTGTACTTCGGTAGTGGCATTTAGTTGTGTACGTGACCGGATGAATGGTACGGAGGCAGCTCGCGCTTTTGGTTTTTTAAATGGGACATTAAATATTGTTCCAGCGTTAGCTCCACTACTTGGAGGTTTACTGGCAGAGGCATGGGGGTGGCGGGCACCGTTCTGGTTTCTTGCTTTGTATGCATTGGTCATATTAGTGCTAATTGTTGCTTTTTTACCGGAAACACGCCCAGTTAATTTACCTAAAGCAAAGATTATTCCGCTGAAAACCTATTGGCGAATTTTAGGAAATTATCAATTTATTATTTTTGCCTTAGTGAACGCAGGCACGATGGGTATGGCATTAACTTATGTGTCACTTGCACCAACTGTACTGATGGGGGATGCGCAGTTATCTCCGCTAGCGTTTTCTATTGTATTCGGTATTAATGGTTTTTGGATCATGTTTGCCAGTTATATTGCTAATAGCTTTATTCATAAAATAGGGCGACCAACCTGTTTATTAATAGGTAGTTTAATGATGGCAGTGGGTTGCTTAGGATTATTGCTAGGTTTTGTCGTATTGCCGATAGAAATACAAAGCCATTGGTTAGTCTATATGTTACCTGTTGCCTGTGCTTGTACAGGACTGGCCTTTATGATGGGAACGGCAACCAGTTATGCTTTAGAACCCTTTGGTAATGAAGCAGGTACCGCATCTGCCTTAGTGGGTTTTGTACAAATGGCTGGAGGGGCAACTCTTGGGCTTTGTGCAATCGGTTTGCCCATTGCCCCAAAATTATCCTTAGCAATAGTGATGTTAGTTGGTTGTCTGTTTGGGGTAATAGCAAGAAAAACGAGTTTATCGGTTGCTAGTCATTAAATGCCTAAGGCATGTTAAACAACTATTTTTATTGATACATCAAGATGTCACGGGTTGCAGGATATAACCCGTGACAAGATTGGGTTATTTATTCAACAATAGTGCCATTAATCGTAGTGAGAAACCGATTCTCTTTAATTTCAATCGGTCTTGAGTGAACCATTTTATTACGAATATACAGTTTAGTCTCAATTGGGATTAAATCGTGTTCAATATTAATATGGAATTTATTCATCATATCTTTGTTGGCTCGGAAGTTATTAAGCTGATATTGTTTTTTGTTCCCATCATTAAAAATCACCTCTAGGTAAGAGGAGTCAGTATTAACTCGCTGATCGTTTTGATAAACCATGCCATAAGAACCAAATAAAGGGGGATAAATATAACTATCAATGGTTCCTTCAGGATCATAGAAGCCCATTAAAGTGACAACCTCTACACCTTGCTTTGTGGCTTTTTTATGGATAGCAGACTCTGGTTCCGAAATTCGTTTCCAATTAACTCCATCTGAACGATAGCAAAATAAATCATTTTTCGTGATTGTCTCCACCTTATTATTGACATGTACTTTACTGTTGTATTGTGCATATGACTTTATTTTAATAGTACTATTTTTATTATGTTCGGATGCCACAGGGAGATTAATATTCGGCGCATAATAGCCATTTCCTTGGTAAAGATAGACTAAGTTACTTTTTTTCAACAGTTCATTTATACCATCAGTTGTAATATCAGAACCATTTTTTGGGGAAAACTTAATGAGACTGAAATTGGAAAGATCTAATTTAGCATCAACGCTTTTTTTAATATTTGGATCCCATTTTTTATATCCCGTCGATGATTTTGGGCAAAAAGTATATTTACTTTCCAATTTCTTTTGGATAGCAACAAGGGAGTTGGGTGTGTATGCGGTATAGGCATTGTATTTGGGATTGTAAGCTTCCCCACCACTCATTGCGTCATGGTTTAATGAACCATCTTGATAGGTATTTGGGATAAAATAGTTATTATCAGAATCCAGTAGCCATGTTGCATTTTTTTTATCAGCAGTTGCATGCGTTCCTCCTTCTTTGCCTCCATAGTAATCACTTAGACCAAAGTTATGGCCAAACTCATGACTAAGCTCATTACTATCTGTTCTATTTAACGTTGCTTTCCCACCACCGCCTGACCAGCCATGAATGACCCTCCCATTCTCATATACCCCAACAGAATTATAGGCGGTTATTTGGCTCGTAGGATTAAATGACTCAGCATCAGAAGCTGAACTGTTCACACCATAATTCGCTAGATTAATGCCATCGGCATAGAAACGTTTGGTTATCGACTCCCTCATATTACCACTATGGCCACCACCTTCACCCGTTGCTTTATCAGTGAAAACTTGCCCATCAGGCATCACCACTTTTGTAAGGTGGATTGGCTCATAGCGAGAAACAATGAAATTTTTGACGGGGATAGTTTGGTAATATTGCCGATTAAGTTCGGGCTTTTCTTGAAAAAGAAATGCATCCCTAGGAGGAGTAAGTAAACCAATATCCAATGTATTGACCAGTAATTCATTTGGGGCACCAATATCAATATCTGATAGTGTTCCTTTTTGGTCTTTCAAAACAAACTCTAGCTTTATACCTGGGTGAATATACTCTTCAGAAATTTTCACTGACCATGTATCTTCAATGTATTCTAAATTACTCGTTGAATCTTCATTTTTTGCGATAGAAGAATCATTATTAAGATAAATAGGGATCCATTTTTTATGAAAGTCATAAACAAAAAGTACACTTTCACCCGTTTTCATTTTTAGGCTATTTTTTCCATAATGAATGTAGCTATTATAATCGGCACTAGAGCTGAAAAGGATTTTTTTATTATGAAGGTCATTATCTGCCATAAGTGTAAAGTTACGTGCCCAATTTCCGTCACTTGTGGCTATTTTTATTGATTCATTGTTTTTTAATAATTCCAATAAGTGTTTTTTGTTTTTAGATGACTCATTAATTGACTTATTATTATCTAAAGTTAAATCATAACTTTCTGGTTGTGAATAGTCTAGCGGTGGGATATCTCTGGTTATAGGTATATTTTCCCAGTCCCCATTAGTATTACACTTGAATAAATATAAGTCTCCTTTTTTTAATTCAATACATTTATATTTAGTATGAATAAGAGTCGGCTCATCGGATGTTGAGGTAAATAGGATTTTTTTATGTACATGGCTAATATTACTTTTTAACATTAAACTATCAACAGTATCATTATCAACCTTGGTTATTTTTACTGTTGAATATTTATTTAAAATATCATTCATAAAACTGGCATCTGATTCACTAACATCGATATCTGGAAGATTTTCAATTTCGATATCAAAGAATGGAGGTAAATTAAATGCTGAAATATCAGGTGATTTCCAATATTCGATTAGATTGATATTCTCTTCAGTGAGCCAACGTCCATTGTTGTCACAAATGAACTGAATAGTGCGATTCTTTGGCAATGTTACCGTTTCATTTCCATAGCTAATATTAATATCTTTTTTATGAGTATTTTCTAAAATTATAGTTTTTCCTTTGTATCTCACATCATTATTTAGTATGAATGTTTTCTTCATATATTTATGATTGAAAGTTAAGTGTATTATCTTATTTTTTAAAATTAAATCATGTAAAGCTTTTTGGTTTAAAGTTATATCATTTAAGTAATTTTCATTTTCAATGGAAATATCAAACCTTTTAGTTGATTTGAAATGGTGAGGCAATAAATTTGTCTCTGTGGTGCTGTTGTTTGCAATCTTAGGTAATTTGGTGGGAGGGCGTAAGTTTTCACTAGTTATCAATTTATTATTTTTATCATAAATTGTTAATCTAATATTTTCATTTTGTTGAATTGATGATTGAGGTTTAAACATAACTAACGTTTTTCGACCAGATATCAATTTAGGTTGTATATCTCCTTCAATTCGATTCACAGCAGGAATGATTGAGTTTTGAGCGAAATAAACGCTTCCCTTTAATTCACCACTCGTGTCACTGATTTCTTTATGTGTTAAAGGGTTAATAAACTTATTTTTATTAAAGTAAATAGCCTTATCCGGTTTTATTCCACTACTGCTTTTTTCGTCATTTCTATCTAAGTGAATAAATGGATTGCTTGTTTTATCCTCATGGAGAATTACTTCCACTATTAGTTCATTATTTTCATTATTTTCATTATTTTCATTATTTAATGCGTGAAATATTTCATAAATGTTATTGGCTAAGCTTGTTGAATAAGGAGAAGCTAATGAGTTATAAGTGGGTTGCTTAATAATGTTTTGAATTATTGGGTTTTTTTCTATCATTTTGTATCTTTCTTCTATTTAACAGTATGCTGAAATTATTTTTATTTAATTTATAATAAAATATATTAATTGTGTGATTTTTTATTTGAAAGTTAGTCTTAAATACTATTTCTTTTGTTCATTTTTTATTAATTGATAATTAATTATATGGAAATTATTTTCTATGATATTATTTGCACAAGTAATTTAAATAATAACAGGTTTGTTAGGATGAATAACATGTTGAATCCATTACTAAAACAACCTCGAGTGGCTAAAGGTGATGTATTTTGAACGCGAATGCATCACCATAGAATGCGTTCTATGGTAAATATAAACGAATTAAAAGGTTTAGTACCATGAATCAAAAGCATTGGTCAAAATACGAACTACTTCATGAGGTCGTACAAAACCCCAATATCCATATCAAAGGTAGGCATAGTTATTACAGCGACTGTTGGGATAACGGGTTTGAGCAGTCAGTTGTGCGTTATCTACAAGGTGATGAACAAAGCCGAGACTGGCAGCTAGCATGGGATGTTGACCAACTTTATATCGGTGATTATGTCTGTATTGGTAGCGAAGCTGTGATATTAATGGGAGGGAACCATACTCACCGAATGGATTGGTTTTGCTTATATCCTTTTCTTGAATATATTGAAGAGGCATATATAGGTAAAGGTGATACCTTGATTGGTGATGGGGCATGGATTGGCATGCGTGCCTTTATCATGCCCGGAGTTAAAATTGGTGAGGGGGCGGTCATCGCGGCCAATAGTGTGGTCGTTAAAGATGTCGAGCCTTATTCTATTGTTGGGGGGAACCCTGCAAAGCCGATTAACTATCGCTTTTCACACGACGTCATTACTGAACTATTAGCATTGAAAATCTATGATTGGCCGGAGGAAAAATTTACCGCATTAAAGCGGTTTATTTGTGGTTCCGATTTTGTGGCATTAAAAAATGCCAGCCAGAAATATGACCAGCGATTGATTAGCTAGCTTTTCTTATTAAGGTTAAGGGGGATTCTGTGGAATCTCCCTTTTTACATATAACTAATTTTCTTCTGTGCGAATAAATTCAACTAAACTAGGCGCTGCTATTCTTTGATAATCTTCTGTATTTAAAATAATAGAGCGTTCTAATGTACCAGCATTAAAGGCGAGTTCCTCAAAACGTTCAAAAAGTAGCGGGTCAGCAATTAATTTTAAATTGGGATGAAAGCTAAAGGGGGGAATAGCCCCAAATACGCATTGAGTGAGCTCATCGACTTCTTTGGGGCTTGCTAAAGATGCACGAGTCCCGCCAATTGCTGTGGCAATTTTACTCAAATCAGCTTGTTTATCGGCAGGTAAAATTGCCAGTACGTGTTGGCGGATACCATTTCCTTTGACATGGCATACTAATCCTTTTGCCCCTTGCCCAAGTTGCGTGCCACGTATTTTTGCCACTTCTTCTGATTTCCCCGCAGTGGAATGTTCCATCACACGATATTTGGCATTATTTTTATCAAGTAATTGTGTGAGTTGCATAAAAATAGAATTTTCAGACACTGTTTTTTCCCTTTAAAACCACATCAATAACAGGGAATGATAACAAGTTCATCAAGAGATACAACCGAGAAATAGTGCTAGCTAAAAATCGTAATTGTGGAAAATATTATAAATTGCATATCAGATGCGGTTTTTAACTATATTGCTAATCTGTTTTGAGGTTTTATTGTTATATCCTCTGTAGGATTATTTATTCTAAATTAAATCAATAGGTTATTTTTATGATTTATTATGAAGAAGTGAGAATACATCTTGTTAAGAATTGAGTTTGATCATTTACGCTGTATTTTATTATCAGTAATATAAAACTTTATATAACGAAAAGATAATATGAATCGTAAATTTAACTTATATGTAATATTACCGCTGATTACAGGGATCGCACCGTCTATCGTTGCTGCACAAGTTTCGGAACAATTGGCTAAATTTAAGCAAGATAAAATGCTAGTCATCGCAGCACCAAGCGATGTGTCCAGAGAAGCTCAGGCTGGCACTGGTTTTTTTACTTCACAAATTGATCTTGGGCCATTAGGTACTCGTGAGTGGATTGATACGCCATATTCTACAACCACTATTCACCGTGAAATGATCAATAACCAGCAAGCCAAAAGTTTGAGTGAGTTATTGAAATATGCGCCAAGTACACAAATGCAAGCTCGCGGGGGAATGGATGTGGGTCGTCCACAAAGCCGTGGTATGCAAGGTGGTGTGGTAACAAATAGCCGTCTTGATGATTTGTATATGGTGTCAACGACCGCATTCCCTGTGGAAATGTTGGATAGAGTAGACATTATTAATAGCTTGACGGGCGCATTGTATGGCCCTGCAAGTCCTGCTGGACAATTTAATTTCACCACAAAACGCCCAGAAGATATTCAGCGTTTTTCTTTAGGTTACCAAAGCCGCAATGCCTATAGTGGCCATGCTGACTTAGGCGGTTATTTTGATACAGATAAACGCTTTGGTTATCGTCTTAATTTGCTGGATGAGGAAGGAACAGGCAACCTGAAAGACAGTACATTACGCCGTAAATTAGCTTCTGTAGCGCTAGATTGGAATATTCAGCCAGGTACGCAACTTCAATTTAATGCGAGTCATTACAATTTTGTGCAAAAAGGTTATGTGGGTAGTTTTAGCTATGGTTCTGATATTAAATTACCGAAAGCCCCTAACCCACAAGATAAGAATTTAGCGTTACATACGGCGGGTAATGACTTAACTACGGATACTGTTAGCACTCGATTACTTCATGATTTTAATGAGGATTGGACGCTAAAAGCTGCAGTCGGTTACCAGCAAGCAGATAGAGCGATGCGTACAGTAACCAGTGCCATTCAAGATAACAATGGGAATATTAGTCGCTCATTAAGCGATTCTCCTGCTTCGGGGCGTTTTCGTGTGTTGAGTAACTCAGTAGTACTAAATGGCCACGTGGACACAGGCTCTATCGGTCATGACTTATCATTAGCGACAAACGGTTATGTTTGGTCGATTTACAGTGCCAAAGATAAGAGTGTGAGACGTGATTTAGGGCAAACCAATATGTATCACCCATCGCCGATGGAAGAGCCATCGGACGGTAAAATTCATACGGGAGGTTCACGTTATAAGTCTGCTGAAAATAGCCAACAAAGTATCACTATCGGCGATACCATCACCTTTGACCCACAATGGTCAGCCATGTTTTACCTTAGTCAAAGCTGGATAGAAAGCCGTAGCTTTGATAAACAAAACCACAAAACTAGCCAAGCCAATGACCATGGCCTTAGCCCTCAAGGCGCGTTGATGTATAAAATTACCCCAAATGTGATGACGTATGTGAGCTATGCAGATTCGTTGGAAGAGGGGGATACCGCGCCGATGAATCAAAATCTGAAAAATGAAGGACAAACCTTAGCCCCTTATCGTAGCAAACAATATGAATTGGGCATTAAAGCCGATTTGGCAGATTTAAACCTGGGTGCTGCCGTATTTCACTTGGAGCGTCCATTTGCCTATGCGGGGGACGATAACGTGTTTCGCAAACAAGGTGAACAAGTGAACCGAGGGCTAGAACTCACGGCCACAGGCCATGTATGGCAAGGGTTGAATGTGTATAGCGGTGTTACCTTCTTAGACCCAAAACTCAAAGACACTAAGTTAGCCACTACGCGGAATAAGCGTGTCGTTGGTGTACCGAAAGTTCAAGCCAATATGCTAGTGGAATATAGTTTGCCGTCGATGCCAGAACTGGTGTACAGCGCTAATGTGCATTATACGGGGAAACGAGCCGCCAATGACACCAATACCAGTTGGGCGGGAAGCTACACGACATTAGATTTAGGCACGCGTTATAGCACGAAAATCAATCAAGTCCCAACGACGGTCAGGCTATCCGTCAATAACGTAACCGATGAGCATTATTGGGCTTCTATCTTCCCATCAGGGATTAATGGGGAAGGAAAAGGGGGCAGCGCTTTCTTAGGATCAGGTCGAGAAGTGCGCGCGACGGTGACGTTTGATTTCTAATGGGTTAAATAAAAATCAGGAGCGCTCTTCTTTTCTTTGGACAGGAAGAGTGACAAATATGAGAAAAACAACGTTTTTACAAACGGTTATTTTGCTGGCAGGGCTACTCATCCACAGCCTGTCTTACGGTAAGACGGATAACCCAGAACTGCGAATTGCGACGCCGTGGCCAGCACAAAATACCATCATTATGATGTTAGGATATGGTGAGCAAATCGTTGGCACATCGATGATCGCGAAAAAAATTCCATTGTTTCGCCAAATGTTACCCAACATTGATAATGTTCCAGTGATCAGTATTAGCAATCAACTAAACCCAGAGCAAATTATTTCATTGCGAGCTCAATTGTTATTTATTGCAAAGGGGATGGAAGTACCGCAGCGCGATTTACTCGAAAGTGCTGGAGTTAAAGTTGTTGAATATCCTGCCAATTCATTAAAAGCTTTACAAGCAAGGGTGCAAGCAACAGCGAAAGAGTTAGGCCCTGATGCAGAACAAAAAGCCCTTGAATACCAACGTTATTTTGACCGCAATGTCGCATTAGTTAGTGAGCGTTTAGTGGGGCTGACTGATGCAGAAAAACGGTCGGTATACCACAGTATGGGAAATGCGTTATTTACCTCTGGGCGTCCGTCATTAAACCAAGACTGGATGGATTTAGCGGGGGCAAAAAATGTGGCTGAAACGTGGTTTTCGGATAAAAAAAATAATTCAGGTGAGGTCTTGTTGGAAAGCATTATTACTGCGAGCCCTGATGTGATTGTTGCGATGAATAAAGAAGATGCCAATATCATACGCACGTCTCCTCAATGGAAAGCAATTAGCGCGGTAAAAAACCAGCAGGTATATGTGAACCCAAAGGGGATGTTTTGGTGGTGCCGAGAAACGTCAGAGGAGGCATTGCAGTTTCTGTGGCTAGCACAAACACTGTACCCAGAGCGCTTTGCAGATATCGATATGAAGCAAGAAACGGCGGACTTCTATCTGAAATTTTTTGCTATTTCACTCAGTGATGAGCAAATAGATAAAATCTTGCACCCATAAAATAGGCTGCCAGTGAGACTGGCAGCGGATTAACTATTGATGGCGTTCTTTTAACCGTTTGATTATCGTGCTTAAATCCAGCTCTTGGTCTTGTAGTAAGACTAATAAGTGGTACATCAAATCAGCGGCTTCATTAGTCAATTCTGCGCGGTCATTCACGGTGGCTGCCAATGCAGTTTCAACACCTTCTTCACCGACTTTTTGTGCAATGCGTTTAGTCCCGCTAGCATATAAACGCGCGGTATAGGAGCTTTCTGGCGACGCAGTTTTGCGTTCTTTGAGTAACGTTTCTAACTCAAATAAAAACCCCCAATCGCTTTGTGCTGGTGCGAAGCAGCTTTGTGTGCCGTTATGGCAAGTTGGGCCATCCGGCAGTGCGAGAGCTAACAGCGTATCACTGTCACAATCTGGGTAGATATCCACTAAATTTAAAAAGTTATTCGAGGTTTCGCCTTTCGTCCACAAACGTTGTTTTGTGCGAGAGAAAAAGGTGACTTTACGGCTATCTAAAGTGACTTGTAATGCTTCTGGGTTCATATACCCAAGCATTAGCACATCACCTGAAACGGCGTGTTGTACGATCACAGGCATTAAATTATCGACTTTTTGCCATGCCAGTTGGCTAGATTGTTCTGTGGTTAACATACTCTAATTTGAACTCCATTTTCGGCTAGGTATTGTTTTAAGTCACCGATATTAATAATTTGTTTATGGAATACAGAAGCGGCTAAAGCGCCATCAACGCCTGCGTCAGTGAAAGCATCAAGGAAATGCACTTTTTCGCCAGCGCCACCCGAGGCAATTAATGGCACTTGGCAAACTTCACGAACTTTCTTCAGTTGTACCAGATCATACCCTTGGCGTACACCATCTTGGTTCATCATATTTAATACGATTTCACCTGCGCCGCGTTGTTGCACTTCTTTCACCCAATCGAGGGTTTTCCAGCGCGTCTGCGCTGTGCGCTTTTCATCGCCGGTAAATTGGTAAACGAGATATTCACCCGTACTTTCATCGAACCAAGTATCAATACCCACAACGATGCATTGTACGCCAAAACGTTCTGCTAAGCGGCTGATCAGGGTTGGGTCTGACAGTGCAGGGGAGTTGATCGAGATTTTGTCTGCACCAAAAGATAAAATTTGCGAGGCATCTTCAACGCTTTTGATACCACCTGCAACACAAAAAGGAATATCAATCACTTCAGCGACTTTGGCAACCCAGCTTTTATCTACTACTCGACCATCAGAAGAGGCGGTAATATCATAAAATACCAGTTCATCTGCACCTTCTTGGGCATAGCGCTGTGCCAATGGAACAATATCACCGATAATTTCGTGATTACGAAATTGGACACCTTTAACCACTTGCCCATCACGGACGTCTAAGCAAGGAATTATGCGTTTTGCCAACATTTGATTGCCTCCGTAACGGTGAATTTACCTTCTAATAATGCACGACCCACAATCACGCCAGCCGCACCAGATGGCGGGATAGCCGCAATATCATCTAAATCGCCAATTCCCCCTGATGCCTGAAAGGCAATATCAGGGAATTTTTGGCTAATTTCTTGGTATAAATTCACATTAGAACCCGCCAATGTTCCATCTTTGGAAATATCAGTACAAAGGACATGTTTTAAGCCATAAGGGCGATATATTTCAATGGCTTGTTCTAAGGTTAAATTTGAATTTTCTTGCCAGCCGCTAATGGCGATTTCTTTTACGCCTTTGTCATTAATGCGTACATCTAACGCAAGTACAATGGCTTCCCCACCATAGGTTTCAAACCATGTTTTAACCAGTTCAGGTTTAGTCACCGCAGTTGAGCCAATGACGACTCGAGTTGCTCCGGCTTCCAATAAGGCTCTAACATCTTCTTCGGTACGAATACCACCACCCACTTGTACTGGAACATTCACGCCAGCTAATAATTTTTTGAGTAGTGGAATTTGGCGTTTTTGTGGGTCTTTCGCACCTGTTAAATCCACGAGGTGCAATAATGTTGCCCCTTCTTTTTCATATTGCTGCAAACGTGGGAGCGGGTCATTGCCATAATCAGTTTGCTTGGCGTAATCCCCTTGGTGCAATCGCACTACGGTGCCATCGATTAAATCTAATGCGGGAATGATCATGGTAATTACATCTCCAAAAAATTTTGAATCAAGCGTGAACCTGCGGTGCCAGAACGTTCTGGGTGAAATTGGACACCGTAGAAGTTATCGCGATTCACCGCGCTGCTAAACGGGTTGCCATATTGCGTTTGTGCAATGGTATTGCTGGAAATTGGCATTGAATAACTGTGTACAAAATAGAAATAGGCATTATCAGGGATGTCCCTAAACAGAGGGTTTCCTGCTAGGGCTTTGACTTGGTTCCAGCCGCTATGCGGAACTGGAAGCCCATTGGCATCCATTTTTTGCACAGGGCTATCAATTAACCCCAGTAGTGGCACCGTTGATTGACCTTCTTCACTGAAAGAACCGAGTAATTGCATACCTAAACAGATGCCTAACACGGGTTGAGTCAGTGCTTTAATTAACGGCACTAATTCACGTTCAGTGAGCTTTTCCATGGCTGTGCTAGCCGTACCGACACCCGGTAAAAAGACTTTGTCGGCTTGAAAAATGGTATTGGTATCACGGCTCACCACCGGGTCATAGCCTAGGCGTTTTACCGCATAGGTCACGGAGGCTAAATTTGCACAACCAGTATCAAGGATGACAACGTTCATTACAGAACCCCTTTTGAGCTAGGTAACGTATCCCCTTCAACACGAATCGCTTGGCGCAGTGTACGGCCGAAAACTTTAAACAAGCTTTCGGCTTTGTGGTGATCGTTTTTCCCTTTGGTTTTCAGGTGTAATGTACAACCCATAGCATAGGAAAGTGAGCTAAAGAAGTGCTCAATCATTTCAGTGCTTAAGTCACCGACACGTTGATATTTGAATTCTGCTTTATATTCAAGGTGTGGGCGACCTGAAATATCCAGTGCACAGCGTGCTTGGCATTCGTCCATTGGCAGAACGAAACCAAAACGTGCGATACCGCGTTTATCACCAAGCGCGATTTTCAGTGCTTCCCCTAAAGCAAGGCCCGTGTCTTCGACAGTGTGGTGGTCATCAATAAATAAGTCGCCATTGACTTCAATGTTTAACCGGAAACCACCGTGAGTCGCGATTTGGTCTAACATGTGGTCAAAGAAGCCCACACCCGTGCTAATTTTGCTGCCACCTTCTTGGTCTAGCCACACTTCGACTTGGATATTGGTTTCTTTTGTCACGCGTTTGACTAGCGCATGGCGGTCGCGTTTGGTTAATTGTGTGGTGATAGCTTCCCAGTCTAGTTCTGTAGGGTTATAACGTAACCCTTTAATACCCATATTTTTAGCGAGTTGAATATCTGTTTCGCGATCACCAATCACATAGCTATTTTCGCTGTCTAGTACGTTGCTATCTAAATAGCGCTCAACCAACTGAAGTTTAGGTTTACGGCAAGCGCAGTTATCTTCAGGCTTATGTGGGCAAATTAACACGTCATCAAACTTAATACCTTGGGACTCAAATACTTGCATCATTAAATTATGCGGTGGTTCGAAATCTGCCGTAGGAAAGCTCTCTGTACCTAAGCCGTCTTGATTGGTTATCATTACTAAGCGGTAATTGGCTTTTTGCAGGGCAAGTAAACTAGGAATGACCGCTTTTTCAAAGGCGAGTTTACTTAAGCTATCAACTTGGAAGTCGGTTGGTGGCTCGGTAATTAATGTTCCATCACGGTCGATAAATAAAATTTTCTGGCTCATGAGTCATTCCTAATTAGCAAAGTGCGGCAATAGCTTCAATAACGCGGGTATTTTCAATTTCTGTCCCGACAGTAATACGCAGGCAATTAATGAGACCTGGCTGTTTGCTTTGGTCACGTAAAATAATGCCTTGATCCCATAGGGCTTTAAAGACTTTACTACCATCGGTGAAACGCACCAAAATATAGTTAGTTTCACTCGGATAAACATGCTCAACCACAGACAAGTCGCGCAGAGCTTCACTGAGTGCAATACGGTTTTCTGTTACCGTTACTACACGGCTTTTCATGGTTTCAATGCCTTGTGGTTCAAGGGCTTGAGCAGCAATCATCGCAACAGGGGTTGATAAAGGATAAGGAGCGATAACCTTCAATAGCACTTCAATCACTTCAGGAGAGGCTAAGGTAAAGCCACAGCGTAAACCGGCTAATGCAAAGGCTTTAGATAAGGTTCTTAAAATCACCAAATTGGGGTATTGTGCTAACCAGCTTGCCACACTGTATTGTGGGCAGAACTCAATATAAGCTTCATCGACAACGACTAATGCGCGGCCTGCCGCCATATCTAGCACTTCACGCAAATCTTTATTATCGATGATATTGCCCGTTGGGTTATTTGGGCTGCAAATATAAATCAGTTTGGTATTAGATAAGTTTTCACGGATCGCGTTAACGTTTAATGCCCAGTCAGGCAATGCCATGATTTTCTTTTGTTCAACGCCAAAGGTTTCTGCACTGACGCTGTACATGCCATAGGTTGGTGGGCAAAACATCACCGCATCTTTACCCGGCTCACAAAATGCGCGGATCAATAATTCGATAGATTCATCGGCCCCACGGCAAACCAATACTTGTTCAGGTGTAATTTGCGCATAAGCCGCATAGTTATTGATCACGGCTACCGGTTGGCATTCAGGGTAACGGTTAAGGTTGCGTTCACTGAATTGGTAATCAGGTGCAATTGGGTATTCATTGGCATTGAGCCAAACATCTCCATTTCCTCCTAGACGTCGTGCAGACATATAAGGGGTCATGGTTTTAACATTTTCACGTGCAAGACTGGCGGCATTAAATGGTTGGCTCATGACTTACTCCTGATTTTGTTTTTTTAGTTCGTTAACGCGTAAGGTAACGGCATTTTTGTGAGCGGTGAGTTGCTCTGCTTGAGCTAAGGTTTCGATGGTGTTGGCTAAACCTAATAACCCTTGTTTTGACAGTTTCTGCACCGTCATTCTCTTCATAAAATCCGCGAGCCCAAGGCTTGAATAGGTTGCAGTATATCCATAAGTTGGTAATACGTGATTAGTGCCTGAAGCGTAGTCTCCTGCAGATTCGGGTGACCAGTCTCCGACAAACACGGAGCCTGCGCTAGTGATAGAATCGATTAGGTCATCGGCATTGCGTGTTTGTAAAATCAAGTGCTCAGGGCCATAGCGATTGCTAATTTCAACACATTGTTCGATCGAATCAGCAATAATGACACGGCTGGCACTTAGTGCTTCTCTCGCAATTTCGGCACGAGAAAGTTGCGCTAATTGTTTTTCTGTTTCTTCAATCACGCGCTGGGCAAAGTTTTCATCGTCAGTTAATAAAATGACTTGTGAATCAGGACCATGTTCCGCTTGTGATAGTAAATCAGACGCGGTGAACGCTGGGTTTGCTCCGCTATCCGCAATCACTAACACTTCAGAAGGCCCCGCAGGCATATCAATGGCGGCTCCATCATGGTTTTGACTCACTTGGCGTTTCGCCTCAGTGACATAGGCATTACCGGGGCCAAATATTTTATCAACCGTAGGAATGCTTTGGGTGCCAAATGCCATTGCTGCAATCGCTTGCGCGCCACCTACTTGGAAAATATCGCTGATGCCGCACAGTTTCGCTGCATACAAAATTTCATCGGCAATAGGTGGGGGCGAACACAAAATGATTTTGCGACAGCCTGCGATATTCGCCGGAGTTCCTAACATCATGACTGTTGATAACAAGGGAGCAGAGCCCCCCGGAATATATAAGCCGACCGCATCTATTGGGCGAGTGACTTGTTGGCACACTACGCCTGCCTGTGTTTCCACTCTAATCGGAGTGGGTTTTTGGGCTTCGTGAAAACGACGAATGTTGCCAATGGCTGTTTTCATTGCTGTTTTGATTTCATCGCCAAGACGAGCCTCTGCCGCGTCAACAGCATTTGCAGGTACTCGCACTGTTTCGATTTCAGTTTTATCGAAACGACGGCTTAGAGCTTGGAGGGCGGTATCGCCCTCGTTACGGACTTGCTCAATAATTTGGCTCACCGCAGTACTAATGCTGCCAGAGGCTGCAATTGCGGGGCGCATCAGTAAAGCATTTTGTTGCTCTTGGTTACAAGCCGACCAGCGAACAGGTTGGTTAAATCCCATTTTCATGGCGGCTTACTCCATCATTTTTTCAATTGGTAATACAAGGATTGAGCTTGCCCCTAATGCCTTGAGTTTTTCCATGGTTTCCCAGAATAAGGTTTCTGAGCTTACCATGTGCATAGCGACACGGTTGTTGTCACCAGCTAATGGCAGAATGGTTGGGCGTTCAGCACCTGGTAATAAGGCAATGATTTCTTCTAGTGTTTCACTTGGTGCGTGTAACATGATGTATTTAGATTCGCGTGCTTGGATAACACCTTGGATACGGGTCATCATACGGTCGATAAGCTGTTGTTTATCAGCTGACATTTCACCGTCACGTTGAATCAAACACGCTTTCGAACGGTAAATGACTTCCACTTCTTTTAGGCCGTTTGCCTCTAATGTGGCACCAGTAGAAACAAGGTCACAAATCGCATCCGAAAGTCCAGCACGGGGTGCAACTTCTACTGAACCATTTAACAGACATGATTTAAACTGAATGCCTTTTTGGTCGAAATAGCGTTTTAACAAGTGTGGATAAGAAGTCGCAACACGTGAACCATTCAGGCATTCTGCACCCGTGTAGTTAAAGTCCAATGGCGCCGCTAATGACAAGCGACAGCCACCAAAATCGAGGCGGCGCAGTGTTTTGTATTGTGGGTTTTCGCCTTGCGCGCGGCGGTTTAATAATTCTTCTTCAAGAACGTTTTCACCAATGATCCCTAAATCAACAACGCCATCCATGACCAGCCCTGGAATATCGTCATCACGAACGCGAAGTAAATCAATAGGCATATTTTCTGCATAAGCAATCAAACGTTGTTGTTGTAAGTTGATTTTGATACCGCAGCGAGCCAGTAGTTCTCTTGATTCTTCACTCAGGCGACCTGATTTTTGAATTGCAATACGTAAACGTGATTTATCCAACATGACTTTACCCTTATCCCTTTAAAATTTTTTGTTTAGTAACTCTTTGTTCAAGAATAAAAAAACCCTCGGAAGATTATCTTCCGAGGGTTCTCTCAATTCGCATTTCAGCCACCGGAAGATTCGTTGAACGTCTTCCAGCACACATCGCCCGAAAGACTAGTCAGGATGATGGTGATGATGATGGTTGCGTGAAATACGATTCATAATGTCTTCCGTTCTGTTATTTAAGTGAATGACTAAACATTCATTGTGCTAACTAAATACTCATTGGTATTCAACCTATCCGATTTCCCCCTATGAATGCAACCTTTTTTTAAAAAATAACCAATAATAATTAGTTGATGCGCTTTTATAGTGATTAATCTCTCAGAAATTGTGTTCGGAAGTTTTATGGTTTTCAGCTACTCTGTGATTAATTTCAGTCAGTTGGTCGATTGAGGAGTTATCGTATGAAGAAAGTCACCATTATTGGGTTAGGGTGGGTAGGGTTACCCCTTGCCCAAGCTTTATTGTCCCAAGGCATTCATGTGGTTGGCACTAAAACAACACCAGATGGTATTGAAGCCGCTCAAGCGGTAGGAATTGAGTGCTATGCATTGAAATTAACCCCAGAACTTGAATGTGATAACGATGATTTAGCGCAATTGATGATGCAAAGCGATGCTATCGTCATCTTGCTTCCCCCTTCTAAAATTAATACCGAATACTATATGGCAGCG
Source organism: Providencia sp. PROV130 (assembly GCF_028482225.1). NCBI lineage: Bacteria > Pseudomonadati > Pseudomonadota > Gammaproteobacteria > Enterobacterales > Morganellaceae > Providencia > Providencia sp. PROV130. The sequence continues at coordinate 121,884 of NZ_JAMPQC010000001.1, forward strand.
ATTGAAACACTGGTGAATAGCGCAATAGCATTTCAGGTACCCAAAGTTATTTTCACGTCATCTACTGCGGTTTATGGGGAGCAAAATGGTGAAATGACCGAAGATAGCCCATTGGATGGCGTGACGGATTCGGCTAAAGCTTTAGTGGCGACAGAACAGTGGTTGCATCAGTTACCGAACATATCGGTAGATATTCTGCGATTAGCTGGATTAGTCGGGGAAAAACGACATGCAGGGCGTTTTTTAGCAGGTAAAACCGGGGTGAAAGGGGCAAGTCAGCCTGTCAATATGGTGCATCAAGACGATGTCATTGACGCCATTTTATTATTGCTCCAGCAGCCACAAGGCGGGCATATTTATAACCTTTGTGCGCCAATCCACCCAACACGAGCCAAATTTTATACTCATGCCGCTCAATCTATTGGTTTAGTTCCACCACAATTTATTGAAGAGGGGAATGCATTAGAAGGGAAAGTCATTAACGGTAATAAAATTTGCCAAGAACTCGGGTTTGAATACCAGTACCCAAACCCAAGTTTGATGAATATGACTCTGTGATTACTTAATCGGGATCATGACAATTTTTTGGAACGCAGGACGCGTGGTCAGCTGCTGATACCAGCGTTCCAAATTGTTAAATTCAGGGCGTTCAGTCACAATTTCATGCCAAGGGTAAAATAGTGGCGCGATAGCGATGTCTGCGATACCAAATTTATCACCACTGAAATAGGCTTGGTTGGCTAATGCATTATCAGCAATTGTGAGTAATCGATTAATATTGCCATATATAATTTTAGCTTGCTCTGGGTCTCTATCTGCTTCAGGGACACGAACAATTTTGTTCATCATTTGCTTAATGTGGTCGAATAAATTAGCACCACCCCAATCCATCCATTTATCGGCGGCAGCTCTTTCTTGTAGGTCTTGTGCGAGTAATAAGTGAGAATGATCAAATTTTTCCGTAAGGTAACGTAAAATCGTATTTGATTCCCACAGAGCAAAGTCATCATCCTGTAGAGTTGGAATGGTGCTGTTTGGATTCATTTTTATATATTCAGGTGTATCTAGTCCACCAAATGGGCCACCCACATCTTTTTGATTGTAAGCGATATTTAATTCTTCTAAGCACCAAAGTACTTTTTTGACATTGGAAGAGTTGACGCGTCCCCAAACAGTTAACATTGCGGTCTCCTAAATTGATTTTTTTGGTATCGACTATGGTTAAGATAGATTAAATTCACTCATAGGCAAATGTTTATTTGTTAGCTGTGGCCTCTGTGAAATTAAAGTCTTATATTAGGTCTAGTTATCGAATTTTGTCACGGCGATGGTTTCTCGTTTAGTGATGCTGAGTCAATGACCGTATTTTAAATGTGTAGAATTAAGTGAAGGAATAACCGATGAGTAAGAAAATGTTGTCTTTAAAAACCCGCCGAGCAGGTATCGGGTTGAGTCTTTTGGTTGCCGTAAGTAGCAGTGTTTATGCGGCGCAGACACCGGTTGCTCCTCAAGTCGATGCAAAAGCATTTGTTCTGATGGATTATAATAGCGGTAAAATTTTAGCTTCTGGGAATCCAGATGAACGCTTAGACCCCGCAAGTTTAACCAAAATTATGACCAGCTATGTGATTGGTCAGGCAGTAAATGCAGGAAAAATTACCCCACAAGACATGGTCACGGTAGGGGAAGATGCGTGGGCGACGGGTAATCCTGTTTTGAAAGGCTCTTCTTTGATGTTTTTGAAGCCAAAAGACCGCGTTTCTGTATTGGATTTAAATAAAGGGATTGTGATCCAGTCAGGGAACGATGCCAGTATCGCCCTTGCTGATTATGTTGCAGGTAGCCAAGATTCATTTGTGAGCTTAATGAATCAATACGTGCAAAAGATTGGTTTGAAAAATACTCACTTTAAAACGGTTCATGGTCTCGATTCTGAAGGGCAATACAGTACGGCACGGGATATGGCATTGTTAACCCAAGCGATGATCCGTGATGTCCCCGATGAATACGCACTGCACAAGGAAAAGGAATTTACTTTTAATAAAATTCGTCAACCTAACCGTAATCGTCTGTTATGGAACCAAAATTTAAAGGTGGATGGCGTAAAAACTGGGCACACGAGTGGTGCAGGTCATAATCTAGTCGCCTCTGCAACAGAAGGTGATATGCGTTTGATTTCAGTTGTGTTGGGGACACCAAGTGACCGTGTGCGTTTTTCTGAAAGCGAAAAATTACTAACATGGGGTTTCCGTTTCTTTGAAACTGTCACGCCAATTAAAGCTGATGCCACATTGAAAAAGCAGCGTGTCTGGTTTGGTGATACTTCAGAAGTTGATTTAGGTGTTGCCGATGATGTTTCTATTACTATTCCTAAAGGGCAATTGCAAAACTTAAAAGTGGATATTCAACTCACCAACGATTCACTTGAAGCGCCTCTTGCTAAGAACCAAGCAGTGGGAACGATTAACTTTATTCTTAATGATGAAGTCGTCGAACAGCACCCTTTAGTCGCAAAAAATGCGGTTGAAGAAGCGGGGTTCTTTGGGCGTATTTGGGATTATATCATGAAAACCATTAGTGGCTGGTGGAGTGCCATTTTCGGTTAATAATGGTTGAGTTGAAAATGATGTGAACAAAAAAATGCCTGCATTAGCAGGCATTTTTTTAGAGACGATAGATAAACAATACTATTCGCAGTGAGCCAATTTAATCGCTAAACCGCCTTGAGACGTTTCACGATACTTAGCGTTAATATCTTTACCAGTTTCATACATGGTTTCAATGACTTTATCGAGGCAAACACGTGGGTCACTGACGCGACGCAGTGCCATGCGTGCTGCATTTACGGCTTTAACGGAAGCAATGGCGTTACGTTCAATACAAGGTACTTGAACTTGCCCTCCGACAGGGTCACAGGTGAGACCTAAGTTATGCTCCATGGCAATTTCTGCTGCGATACACACTTGCTCAGGGCTACCGCCCATTAATTCGGCGAGCCCTGCAGCGGCCATCGAACAAGCAACACCCACTTCTCCTTGGCAACCTACTTCGGCGCCGGAAATTGATGCATTCATTTTATATAACGCACCAATCACACCAGAAACTAAAAAGTAACGGGTATAGGAATTTTCATTCACAGGGCGAATAAACTTATCATAATAAGCTAATACCGCAGGAATGATGCCACATGCACCATTAGTTGGTGCCGTGACAACACGACCACCCGCTGCATTTTCTTCGTTAACGGCAAGTGCATACATATTGATCCAATCTATGACTGCCATTGGGTCCATATTGGTGTTATCGGTTGTCACGAGTTGACGGCGTAATGCGGCTGCTCGGCGCGGTACACGTAATGGTCCGGGTAGTAAACCTTCTGTTGTCACTCCCCGTTCAATACCGGATTTCATGACCTCCCATACGGACGAGAGGTATTGCTGAATTTCTTCTTTACTGCGTAATGCTAATTCATTTTGCATCACGAGTGCGGAAAGTGATAACCCTGTGTCTTTACAATGCTTTTGCAGGTCGGCCGCATATTTAAATGGGTAAGGGACTTGCACTGCATTTTCATCAGACTGGCCAAAGTGCTCTTCATCGACGATAAAACCGCCACCGATAGAATAGTAATTTTTGCTGTAAATAACATCATCACCACTGAATGCCGTAATACTCATTCCATTTTCATGGAGGGGGAGGTTGGTAGTATGAAAATTCATGCCACCTTCAGTAGGGAAATCAACTTCATGTTGCCCGTGTGCAAGGGAGAGCCTTTCAGTTTGCTCTACATTACGCATAAAAGCAGGAATAGCGTCAATATTAATGGTGTCTGGTAAGTTACCTGCAAGGCCCATAATAATCGCCATATCCGTTGCATGGCCTTTACCCGTCAAAGAGAGTGAGCCATAGACGTCTACTGAAATTCGTGTCGTGCGAGTGAGTAATTCTTGCTGGATAAGGTCGTCAACAAACTGCTTGCCTGCTTTCATTGGGCCGACAGTATGGGAGCTTGAAGGGCCGATACCAATTTTGAAGATATCAAATACACTAATCATATTCAGTGCTTCCTTTTGTAGAAAGTCATTGAAATTAGGTAGCTTCCATTACTGGTCGCTACCTAGTGGCTTCAATTAGAAGAATAACTTATATGTTGCCGCAGAGATAGCGACCAGACCCATAATTACGATAAATACATTACTGATTTTACCTGAGTATTTACGCATCGCAGGTACTTTGCTAATTGCATACATTGGCATTAAGAACAGTAAGATAGCGATAACTGGGCCACCGAGGCTTTCAATAATATCCAATACACCCGGGTTTAATGTTGCTACTATCCAAGTGGTGACTAACATGAAAATTGCAGTACCGCGGTTTAACTTACGAACATCAATGGTTTTACCTTTTGCACGGTAAGCACGTTCAACTAAGCCATTGAAACCTTCACGGGCCCCTAAATAGTGACCGAGGAAAGATTTAATAATTGCGATAAAGGCAATGATTGCAGCAGCGAATTTGATGAATGGCTGATCAAAATAGCCAGACAAATAATCAAGGATACTAATATTTTGTGCTTTAGCTTGTGCGAGATCCGCTGAAGATAAGGTAAATACACAGCTGATCACGAAGAACATAACGGTCAGCACCATCAAAATGTGCGCGGAGGCAAGGATCCGTGAGCATTTTTGTTCAGCGGCATCACCGTATTCTTCACGTTTTGCCACAGAGAAAGCAGAAATAATTGGCGAGTGGTTAAATGCGAATACCATCACAGGGATTGTCAGCCAAATGGTGACCCAAATACTTTGCCCACCCGTATTTTTTGTTGCTTCAGTGATACCTTCCCAAGTTAAGGTATTCAGTACATCACCAGACCAGTGTGGGATCATATACAGTGAGAATGCAACCAGTACGGCGATAAATGGAAACACTAACATACTCATGACTTTGACGATGTATTTTTCACCAAATGCTACAATCGCCATGACTCCGCCGACAAGGATCAAGGCAAGTAACCAGCGTGGTGGTGCGCCAACGCCTAATAATTCGGTTAAGAATTTATTGACGTTATTGGTGATGGAAACACCATAAACAAGAAGAATAGGGTAAATAGCAAAGAAGTAGAGTAGGGTGATCCAGTTACCTGCTGTGCGACCAAAGTGTTCCTCGACGACTTCAGTAATATCACCGTCAGGTTTTGAACCAGAGAGAACGAAGCGTGTTAACCCACGGTGAGCAAAAAATGTCATTGGGAAGGCTAATACCAGCATCAGTAAAACAGGTAATAAACCACTCATACCTGCGTTGATTGGCAAAAACAACACTCCAGCACCGATAGCTGTACCATATAAACCCAGCATCCATACTGTGTCAGTTTTGCGCCAAGCATTACTCGTTACTGTTTGCGAGGCTGTTTTGTCGATGGAACCAACTTTTGTTGCATCCATAATAGTCTCCGAAAATATAAGTCAAAAAAATCATTTAGCGTAACGGCAATTGCGTTACGAACTTTTAATCTTTTGGTACGAACAATTACTCAATAACAATTGTTTTCTTTTGCGTAACAATCTGATTGGAAATAAAACTAAAATTTACGGTAAATTGATTTTCAATCAGTTTTGTATTTTTATCATTTAATTTTAACAGTGGATTTTGAGTGTGTGAATTTATATTTTACCAGAATAAAATGCCGTGATCATTATCTCAAAAGAGAAATATCCCCCAAGATTGCGAGAAATAATCATATTTTATAAAATTGTTAAATAAATTTGTGTTAAGTTTATTTTTGTTAGCGATTAAATACTGAGTAAATAAGTTTTGCTTTGCTTAAATGTGAGTAGAATAAAATTCTATTAGAAAAATATTATTATATTAATGATCGGAATGTAGCTGGTTAAAATATCATCCATATCAATGTGAATATTGAACTGTACTGTAATAGTAGTACGGTTTTCTAAGCTGTGTATTTTTGTATTTACATGAAAAATAACAAAATATTTTTCATTTATTGATTGGTTTATTGCGTGATTAATTAGTTTGAAAACTGGAGGGAATAGAACTATATATTAATTATTTTATGTTTTTCTCAGACCTATATTTGTCACTTTTTTCGCAACGAAAAAAATAATTGAAAAAGGTAACAAAATATTTGTTAATTAATTGTTTTGATAATTTTATTGATAACTTCAAAAAAGTTTTAATGATGAAAATGAAAATAAACAGAAACTTTGATTTAGCTCAATTTTTATAAGGCGAAAAATACTGGCATTAATTAATGCCAGTATTTGAGTCTATATTGTTATGGTTGAAACCAACCTTTACGAATAAGTGGGGAAAAAATAAAGCTATATAGTTGAGTGATAGGTAATTGAATTTTATTCGCACCAAGAGACCAGAGAATTTGAGTTAAGCCGCATGCCACCATCGCAAGTATGAAAGCACCAGCCATATCTAAAGGCCAATGAACACCGAGGTAAATACGTGACCAAGCAATCACAACAGCTGGGATCATCATCACAAGCCCGACCCAAGTTCTTAGCCAGAAAAGGAATGCGAAGGCGAATGTAAAGACAATTGTGCCATGATTACTCGGGAAGGATGGCGTAGCTTCATGATCAGAGAAATTGGTACCAACCCCCATGACAAATGGGCGGTCATGTGGAGCAAAATAACCAATTAACCATGAGATAGTTAAACCAATGACGATAGCAATAGCGGCTTTACAGGCAAAGGCACGTTGGCGAGTCATATTTGGCTGGGCGCCCCAAAACCAACAAGCAACAGTAAATAGTGGAAATAACAAAATTAAACGTTTCGCAATCACGTTCGCTATAGCAATGGTTCCACTTGCGGTTTCTGGAGTGGCATTGATCAAATTGAATAGATCAAGGTTAAGTTGTTCCAGCACAGTTCAGTACCTCGGACAGATAGTTAGTGAGACAGAATAGAGTCAAAAAGGGAGATTAAAGTTTCTTAATGAGCAGGTAAAGTCCCTTTGTCTTATTATTGAAAGCTTTGTGCGACAAATTTACTTGCGGTTTAACTATTACTCAATAATTATTTAGTGCAGTAACAGACTTTGATAAGTAAAAGGAAGAAAAAAAGTGATGTGGTGGCAAAAAGAGATACAACTTAGCGCAAAAGCAAGAGGGTTTCATTTAGTGACAGAAGAAATTCTCAAGCAGCTTCCCGAACTTAGTTTAATCAATGTTGGTTTAGCCAATATTTTTATTCAACATACATCGGCATCTTTAACGATAAATGAAAATGCGGATTACACTGTCAGAGAAGATTTCGAAAGTTTTTTTAATCAGGCCGTTCCTGAAAATGAGCCTTATTATAAACATGATTATGAAGGAAGTGATGATATGCCAGCTCACCTAAAAAGCAGTTTATTAGGTGCCAGTTTGACTATTCCGATTACTAAAGGGCGTTTAAACTTGGGGACGTGGCAGGGGATTTATTTATGTGAGCACCGAAATTATGGTGGAAAACGTAGGTTAATCATTTCATTGCAAGGTGAACCCAGTAGTTAGAAACAAAAAACCCGATAGCAGGAAAACAAAAAGTTGGCTATCGGGCTCCTCAATATGGGGACATCAAAGAAAAGCAGTGGCATTAATTAAGACTCCGTCTAAAAAAGAAAGTTCTCACCTAGATGAAAAAAAGTGCAATATTTTTATTAAATTTGGCTTAAATAGCACAAAAAGAACAAGCAAAGTGTCAGCACCGATAAATAAGTGAACAACTTTGCTTGTTGAGATGAAAAACGGAAGTGGCTAACTATTTGTAAAGATTTAAATTTTCTTTTGCATAAGCTTCGAAATCTGTGCACCCACCAATGTGTTGCTCATCAATGAAAATTTGTGGAACGGTTTCAACAGGTTTGCCGACAGTTTTAGATAAATCTTCTTTAGAAATACCTTCTGCTTGAATATCAACATAGCGGTAGTCAAAATCTTCACGTTCATTTTTCAGTTTTTCAGCGAGTTCTTTTGCACGAACGCAGTATGGGCAGCCAGGACGACCAAAAATAACAGTATACATAGTATCTCCTTTTTATCTTGAACTCAGATTCTAATTACAATGCTCAATACTATGCCTACATAAATTATGAAATAAAAGTCGAATTTTCCTGTTATACCTATAGGTATGGCATATAATCCTCAGTTTGAGGAAGTGACACAATAATGAGAGGAGAGGAAGAATGAGTAATAAACCTCAGTCTAAAGGGACGATGCGTTCATTGGCGGATATGCCAAAGCCCATTATCGTGTTAGAAGGTGTCGGGATCATTCTGCTTATCATTGTGTTGTTGGCATTAAATGACTATATCACCCTGCCGGAGCCTTTAATGCAGCCGGGGGCTATCGTCAGCATTATTATGGTCGGTATTGGCTGTTTGGTACCTGCAATGATCAATATTGTCTGGCGAGCAATTCATGGCCTGAGTTTTTTGGGGATAGATAATAAACAACCAGAAAAGAAAGCCTCTAAAAAGTCGGACTCTACAGATAATAAACCTGATGAATAAATAGATTAAACGCGGTTTTACTGGTGTTTCGGCCTACAATATGTGAGAATTATTCGTTTTTTTCGTTAGGGGGAAAATGTGCCAAAACCCTAACAAATCAATATTGCACGACTATTTTGAGTTGAAGAAGGTTACTGCCCATGGATTCTATTTGTTACCCTGACATCACTAAGTTACGTGAATGGCTAGACCAACTCAAAACCTCTTATTTCGAGTGTGATTCCTGCTCTGCATTACATTTACCTCATATGCAAAATATTGACGGTATTTTTGATGCGAAGCTCGATATTTTAAATAATGTTTTGGTGTTGTCTGCATTAGCTGAGCTCAAACCGACAGCGATTGTGACGTTAGTGGCGAATATCAGCCAAATTAATGCCAGCTCATTAACGGCAAAAGTTTTCCTTGAAATAAATAATGAAAACTTGCCTAAATTGATTGTTAGCCAATCATTTTCATTAGCAGCAGGAATGACATATCGTCAATTCGGTCATTTTTTACAGCAAGCAGAAGAACAAATTTCAGCTATTGTATTTGAAATTTTTAGCAATAACTTGCTGTATGCGAATCAAGATGATTTCAGTGAAGACGATGACAATGTTGATGAAGACTCTGAGCATTCTCTTGACGACAAACCTTCGATAATCATCCACTAAGTCTTTGTTATGCATTGTGAAAAGTATGCCACAGGGCAATGCCATTCATGCCAATGGCTAACACTAACTCCTGAACAGCAAATTATTGAAAAGCAGAGCCAACTACAGGCTCTTTTACCTGCTATTGATACCTCCCTATTTCAGCCTCCAGCTACAGGGCCGCAAACGGCTTTTCGCAATAAAGCTAAAATGGTCGTTAGTGGTAGTGTTGAGAAGCCCATTTTAGGTATTGTTGGGCGAGATGGGCAAGGTGTAGATTTAACGGACTGCCCGTTGTATCCAGATGCCTTTTCTGACGTGTTTAGTGCCATTATTCCTTTTATTGCAAGGGCAGGGCTGACGCCTTATAACATTGAACGCAAACGTGGTGAGTTAAAATACCTATTATTGACTCAAAGTCATCATACTGGGAAATTTATGCTGCGGTTTGTGTTGCGCTCAGAGAAAAAAATTGAGCAATTAAAAAAGGCACTGCCATGGCTACAAGAACAGTTGCCACAGCTTGAGGTGATCACCGCCAATATTCAACCCGTGCATATGGCAATACTTGAAGGTGAGGATGAAATTTTCTTAACGGAGCAGCGCACACTTCGTGAAGAGTTTAATCAAGTCCCTTTATTTATTCGTCCACAAGGTTTTTTCCAAACGAATCCTATAGTGGCTGCAAAATTATACCAAACCGCTAGAGAATGGGTTAAAGCGTTAGATATCGATAGCTTGTGGGATCTGTTTTGTGGCGTGGGCGGTTTTGGGTTGCACTGTGCTGAAAAAGACACTCGCTTAACAGGGATAGAAATCAGTGCACCAGCGATTGCCAGCGCACAGCAATCAGCGGATGAACTTGGATTAAAGCATGTTGAGTTTAAAGCCCTTGATTCAACGCGTTTTGCCACGGCGAATCAGGATATCCCTCAGCTTATTTTAGTTAATCCGCCACGTCGAGGGATCGGTAAGGTATTATGCGATTACCTTACGCATATGCAGCCTGAATATATTTTGTATTCTAGCTGTAATGCACAAACCATGGCGCAAGATTTACAACTGTTGGCTGGCTATCAAGTCTGTAAAGTCCAGTTATTTGACTTATTTCCTCATACAGCACACTTTGAAGTGCTGACGTTGTTAAAGCGAATCGAACAGTAAAGCCTATTTGAACAGCTTATAGTTCGATATTTTTATGCTCTATTTTCAAAATTTATTCTAGTTATTTTATAAAATATTATAACTTGAATTCTTAAGTGATTCCATTGAGATTATTTCAACTGGAAAATCCAGTGTTTTGATTAGAGTTTTATCTGAACTATGATTGGAGAGTAACTCTTCAATATCATCAAAAAAAGATTCTTGAGTTTTATATTTTTTTATCCCTTTATTAGAATCAAAGAATTTATAGATATAATCGGAGTTTTTTGAGTTGCGTTTAATCGAAATAGCCATGCAGTGATTATCATAAATAATTAATGAATAAAAAACATGTTCATTGTTTATTATGCTTTTTATTCTGTCCTTAAGTTCCTGAATGGATGAAAGGTCATTATCGAAAATTAAATTTTCATCGTCATTAATTTTTCGTTCTTTACAGTTTACTAAACCAAAGTTTAATTTTTTAGACGTGTTTTTATACATTTCATTTTTAGCTAAAAATTTAAATGAGCTTTTTAAAAAATCTATTATTTCAGTTTCACTTAACTCTATGTCATTTTTTATTATCAATTATTAATGGTTTAGTTTCTTCATTGGTATTTAGGTAGCTTATCTTTTTATCTAGAGAGAGTCTTTGGGGCACTGTTTCTCCAATAATTGAATCTAAGTTGTATGAGATGTAATTGAAATTATATGCGCGTGAGCAATTCATTTGAATGTTTAAAACATTAGCTAAATGAGTGTTCAATGTCGATATATTATAATTGTATTTCTTTGTTTTTGTACTAAGTAACTTAAATTTGTTTGATGCTTTATCTTGGTTGCATTTTTTTAATTGTGAAGTTATGGTTTTTATTAATTTATCACCTTGATTCTTGTTTTCATTACAAAGATAAGCAGAGGATAATCCATAACAAAGGCCATTAGTTATATGTGATGTATTCTTTACAAGAGATAGTTTGTTACTTATTATGTTTTTTTTGTCTTTTTTAAAATAGGTAATTAATTTATTTTGATTAAAAGGAATGTCAAATTTAATATTAGGCATAGTCATCTCAATTATTGATTTTGTTTATGTAATGACCTGAATTATGGCATTTGTAACTTTAATGCTCTTTCAAAAATCAATGAATCTTATTAAAAAAAAGCTTGGCATAACACCAAGCTTTTTTTACTTGTCGGCGAGAAAGAAGGACTAACCTCTGTGCTCAAATTCCAACGCTTTGCGTTCAATTAAACGCATTAGAATGGTCAAAATTGCATTGACCACTAAATAAATAATTCCTGCTGCAACAAACGCCATCACATTCCAGCTTTGACCAAAGATCAGTTGGCTGTAACCCATAACATCTAGCATTGTAATCGTACTGGCAAGTGAAGTACTTTTGAAAATCAGGACGACTTCATTGGAATAGGACGATAACGAACGTTTAAAGGCATAAGGCAAAATAATACGCATGGTTTGCATTTTGCTCATCCCGAGGGCTTGGCACGATTGCCATTGGCCTGACGGAATAGCTTTAACTGCACCGTGGAATAACAAAGTAGAATATGCTGCACTATTTAGTGCCAATGCTATCATGGCGCATACCCAAGGGGTTGAGATAAACTCCCATAGCATTGGGTAATTCTGCAGTGATTTAAACTGGCTTGGACCATTATAAATTAAGAAGAACTGCACCAATAAAGGCGTACCAGTGAAAAGCGTGATATAGACTTTAACGGCTTGAGAAACCACGGGGGTTTTAAGTGAAAGAATTAAAGTAAATAATATCGCTAAGATAAAAGCTACAATAAGAGCACTAAATGTCAGTGATAAGCTGGTTGGTAGCCCAGGAAGAATATCTAAAATTAAATCCATCATTTTGATTCACCTCGCTCAAAGCGAGTCGTACGCAATTCAATACGTTTTAAAATAACTTGACTGACTAACGTAATGGCAAGGTAAATCAAACCCACAATGGCGTACCATGTGAATGGTTCGTGAGTTCTATTGACGATTGTTTTTGTTTGTAACATCAAATCATTAACGCTGATGAGTGAAACTAACGCAGTATCTTTTAATAATACAAGCCATTGGTTACCTAAGCCTGGAAGCGCATGGCGCCACATTTGCGGCATAATGAACCGAAAGAAAATAGTACGTTTGTTTAAGCCTAATGCAAAACCGGCTTCCCACTGACCATAAGGTACTGCTTTTAAAGCCCCTCTTAATGTTTGTGATGCATAAGATGCGTATAACAGGGCGAGGGCAATAACACCACAAACAAATGGGGTGTAATCAAATTCACCGCTATCAGCAAAGAATATGCTGGGGTCAATCTGGATAGTGCCTTGCCAAAAACCGAGGTTTATATCGAACCCATCACCAAACAAATTGATCAGTTGTAATGTACCAAAATAGACAAACAACACGACCAATAATTCAGGCAGACCGCGAATCAAAGTAACCCAACAGGTCCCTAAAAAGGCAATAGGTTTAAAACGGACGGACTCCCATGCAGTAAATAGCATGGCGAGGATCAGCCCCAAAACCAGTGCAGAAACAGCAAGGCCGACGGTAATACCGGCGGCACTTGTTAAAAATAGAAAGTTGCTCATTAATTATATCAATTACTGTTGAAACCATTTTTTGTGGATAGCATCATAAGTGCCGTCTGCTTTAACTTCAGCTAAGGCTTTATTCATTTTATCCAACAGCTCTTTATTTCCTTTACGCACCGCAATACCAAGCCCAATACCAAAATATTGTGGATCAGTCACTTTTTCACCTACAGCGGCTAAGTTTTCGTTACCTTTAGCTTTTAACCATTCGTCAGCAACTGCGGTATCACCGAAGACGGCATCGATACGGCCATTTTGCAGGTCTAAAATAGCAGATTGGTAGTTATCATAAGGAACGGTTGTCATACCTTTATGTTGTTCCATGATATATTTTTGGTGAGTGGTTCCGTTTTGAACACCAATTTTTTTATCTTTTAATTGGTCTACTGAGCTGATTTTTTCTTTCACAGCAATAAACTCTGCTGAGTTAGGGTAGTAAGTTTCAGTGAAATCCACTTGCTGTTGGCGCTCAGGGGTAATATCGATACCTGCCATTAATGCTTCAAAGCGGCGGAATTTTAAGCTAGGGATTAAGCTGTCGAAAGATTGGTGAGTAAATGTACAAGTTGCATTCATTTTTTCACACATGGCATTGGCTAAATCAACGTCAAAGCCAACGATTTGGTTATTCTTATCGAACATTTCAAAAGGTGCGTAAGTCGCTTCTGTTGCAAAACGGATGGTTTCTTTTTCCGCAGCAGTTGCAGATAGGGTTACAGCGCCCAGTAGTGCAGCTAATATAATTTTTTTCATTGCTTAATCCTATATCTATTAATGTGACAGATAATTTGCAAATGCTTCTGTTTGAGGTGCAGTGAAATGGCTTGCATCCCCTTGTTCTACTATATGGCCATTTTCCATATACACTACACGGCTAGCGGTTTTACGAGCAATTTCCACTTCGTGAGTAACGATGACTTGCGTAATTCCAGTTGCAGATAGTTCTCGAATAATATCAACAACTTGTGCGGTAATTTCTGGGTCAAGTGCAGCGGTTGGTTCATCAAATAATAAAACTTTTGGTTCCATCATCAATGCTCTAGCAATCGCAACACGCTGTTGCTGCCCACCCGATAAATGTAAGGGGTAGCGATCAGCAAATTGAGACAACCGTAAGCGCTCTAATAGCTTAGAGGCTTTTGCTTGCGCTTCTTGCTTGGACAATTTTAACACGCGGCACGGTGCTTCAATTAAGTTGTCCATAACGCTCAAATGAGGCCATAGGTTATATTGTTGAAATACCATTCCCACATTTTGACGCAGCTCACGAATCGCTTTCGCATCTGGAGCTGAAGAAAAGTCAAATTGCTGACCCACAATATTTAAGTGGCCTGAACGTGGCATTTCTAATAAATTGAGGACACGTAACAATGAGCTTTTACCTGCTCCGCTTGGCCCGAGTAATACCATAGTCTCACCAGAAGAACACTCTAGATTGATATCAAAGAGTGCCTGATGGGAACCATAGAAACAGTTGATGTTTTTTAATTGAATGCTCATGTGTACCAATAATATCTTATTTCACTACCCGCGATATTAATCCTATGAGCATATTTATGCAATAATTTCTGCATAAAAATTTGGTTTTTACGCTAAATTTATTCTGATTTAACGGTCAGTTGCTCTGCTTGCTGTTGTTTAGCGAGTTGTTTATCCCGCTCATAAGCTAGCTCACTGATGCGTTTTGCCATGCCTTTAAAAATAAATAAATGTGCAGGCATCATGGCAAACCAATAGAGTAGACCGCAAAAGCCAGCAGGGTGCCACCATGCCCGAACATCGATTGAACGGCGGTTTCCGCTATCATGAATAGTAAAAGTTAGGCGGCCAAGTCCTGGAGCTTTCATACCAAATAACAAGCTAAGTTGTTTATTAGGCTCAAGATTAATCACGCGCCAGCCGTCAATCTCATCACCGAGTTGGAGCTGTTCACGATCGGGGCGGCCATATTTCACTTTATTCAACATCATATCATCCATGATGGCGCGGGTTTTCCACAGGCCATTGGCATAGAAATAGCCGTTTTTTCCGCCAATCTGTTGCACTGTATACCAGAGCGATTCTGAACTGGCCGTTGTTCCAAGGGTTGCTCCCGCTTGTTTTGGGTAATAGCCATAACCAGGACGCCAACGTTTTCTGACTTCTGGGTCATAACCCCAATCTGCGTTATCAACGGCATCGGCTTCTTCAGCTAAAGTGGTTCTAACCGCATCATCAAAAGAAATTAAGGTTTGTGGGATCAGTTCTCGTAACGCTTTATCATCTGCCGGGAGATCGTGCTGCAAGCCTTGGATTAGCTCCTTAGCAATTGATGGTGGCACAGAGGTGATCAAACTGATGAAATGCACAGAGATCATACTGATGGGGATCGGAATAGGGATAAGTAAACGCCGTTTACCACTGACTTTAATAAAGCGTTTAAATAGTTCTTGGTAGCTAATAAACTCAGGACCACCCGCATCGAAAATTCGGTTCTCGGTTGTTGGTATTTTTGCTAGTTGCGTTAAATAATACAAAATATTCGACAGGGCGATAGGTGACGACTTAGAGCGAACCCAACGCGGTGGCGTTAAAATCGCTAAGTTGTAGACCATATCGCGCATTATTTCGAATGCAGCAGAACCAGAGCCAACGATAATGGATGAACGAATTTCAGTAACAGGGACTTGGCTCTCACGTAAAATATCACCGGTTAAACGCCGTGCTATTAGGTGTGGTGAATAGGTATGCCCGTGTTGTAATGCGCTGAGATAGATAACATGTTTAACGCTTGAGCCTTCAAGGGCTTGTTGCACATTGCGAGCGGCTGCGCGCTCACGTTCGACTAAATTGGCTTGGTCAGCCATGCTATGAACGAGGAAATAAACAATGTCGATGCCTTCCATGACACCTTTTAATGTTTCGGGGTCGTGAAGATCTACATAAATGCATTGGGTGTCTTGCCAGCCTTGAGATAGCATCCAATCAACACGGCGTGCACCTGCTGTTACGTCATATCCTTGCTCAATGAGTTTAGGGATCAAATTCTGACCAATATAGCCACTAGCGCCCAACACTAAAACACGTTGTTTATCTGTCATGTTAATTTCCTGTTTCACGCAAATTAACGGCTATTGTGACTGAAATTTTACCTATGTAAAGAAGGCCATAAGAATTGGCGTAATTAGACTAAGTACGAAACCGTGAACTATGGCGGCAGGGACAATTGAAACTCCACCGCTGCGTTGTAAAACAGGTAATGTAAAATCCATTGATGTTGAACCGCAAATGCCAAGAGCCGTTGAGCGGTAACGGTTGATAATAATAGGAATGAGCATGATGGCAGCAAGTTCCCTTGCTAAGTCATTGAAAAAAGCAGCACTTCCCATGACTGGGCCATATGCATCGGTAAGTACGATGCCTGTTAATGAGTACCAGCCAAAGCCAGAAGCGAGCGCTAGCCCCATTTTCACTGGAAGATCGAGTAAAAATGCAGCTAACGCGCCACCGGCTAACGCACTGATTGCCATGACAAACGCGATGGTGGTACCACGGCGATTGATTAAAATTTGCTTGATGCTCATGCCACTATTGCGTAGCTGAATACCGACAAGTAATAGCAATAGCATTAACGCCACTTGGCTGCCTTTGTCGGCATAGTGTAGAAAGTCAAAATGCGTCAAGCCAACGGCAAATCCGAGTAGTAGCACACCGCATAACTGTAAGGATTCGAGAACCATTTTGATTCGTGAAGGTGGCTTTTCTTGTTTATGTTGCGGAATTCTCCATGGATCAAATTTATCGAGCAATAACAGTGAGATTACATTCAATGAAAATATGCAACCAAAAAAGGTAACTGCATAAATTAAAATAGAAAATAAGTGAACGCTTAAGTTTTCAAGTAGTGCGAGGGTAATTCCCATTAAAAATAAAATAACATATACCATTGAATTCAGAGATTGATGAACTCGATGGAGAATACGTTTATTTTTAATAGGAATAAGATAACCGAGTGTTAACGGTAGAAGAATAATTAAGAGTCCTGAATACATGGCCGTTTCCTTAGAGGTTATCCCATCGACTAGGTTAATGTAAACAAAGGGTTATGCTTATCTTTTTTATTTAGGTTATCGAAGCATAAACCTGATTTAGCGCCCTGTGCTAAAAGAATTTATTGTTATAAAATTTTTTTATTGGTTAAAGAAAGAAAAATAGGTCAAAAACACTAAAAATGAAAGTTTTACTATTTTATAACACTGTAATTAGATGCTCAACACAGTTCGCTGTTTTGTTATAAGTATTTTTATTTTGCTTACATATTTATAGTAATAAAGGCGCTTAATCGGTAAGCTCTAAATAGTGTCTTTTAGTCTGTTTAATTGACGGAATCACCCGGTATGTAATGAAAACTAATAATATTGAGGGTGAATTAAAAATCTTCCAAGGAGAGTAATATGTACCTGGAACGTGTGGAAATATACGGATTTAGAGGAATTAACCGGCTTTCTTTAGAACTGAATAATAGTACGGTTTTAGTCGGTGAGAATTCCTGGGGAAAATCGAGTTTACTGGACGCACTTGACCTTCTTCTTTCCCCTGAGCATACAGATTACCAATTCAGCCTTCATGACTTCCATCACCCAGCAGGGAACGATGAATCACGTTATCGCTCATTACAGATTGTTCTAAAATTTTGTGAACGCCGAAAAGGACGTCATCAATCATATCGTTTTCATAATCTTAACTCTGTTTGGGTCGATAACGGAGATGGCCTTAAACATATTTTCTATCGTGTTAGCGCAGAGCTGAGAGATGATGACACGATAGTTGTAGATAAAAACTTTTTGAACTCAGGCGGTAATAAGCTTTCTTTAGATAATGTAGGTAAATACATTAAAGAAATTATTAGGTTGTATCCGGTTATTCGCCTGCGAGATGCCCGCTTTTTGCATACACTTAACACTGAAACTATCGTTACAGGCCAAAAAGATTTACGTGATTTGTTCAACGTTCGCATTAAAGAATTAACCCATGCATTGGTCAATAACCCTGAATGTTTAAGTGACGAGGACCTTGGTGATGGTATTGATGCAATGCAACAGCTGCTCAGTCATTATTTTTCAGGGCAGAGCGCGCATCTTATAAAACTGGATAACTCAATTGTCAATATAGAACCGCGCAAGCGTGGGTGGAAAGCACTTGATAATATTAGCCGTTTAATCGCTAAACCAAACCAACGCAATATTCGTTTAATTATCTTAGGAATGTTTTCTTCGTTATTACAATCAAAAGGTAATATTCAGTTAGATAAACATGCACGGCCATTGATTATCGTTGAAGATCCAGAAACACGCTTACACCCGATTATGCTCTCCATCGCATGGGGGTTATTTAGCCTATTTTCTCTACAGCGGATTACCACGACGAACTCAGGGGAGTTACTTTCATTAGCACCTCTGGAAGATTTGTGTCGTTTGGTACGCAATACCAATAAAGTTTCAGCTTATCGATTGAGTGAAAATGATTTAAGTGCTGAAGAATTACGTAAAATTTCTTTCCATATTCGCTTTAATCGTCCATCAGCGCTGTTTGCTCGCTGCTGGTTATTAGTTGAAGGGGAAACTGAAATTTGGTTGATGAATGAATTTTCGCGCCAGTGTAACTATTACTTTGAAACTGAAGGAATAAAAGTTATTGCATTTGCACAAAGTGGTTTGAAACCATTGCTGAAGTTTGCCAATAAAATGGGTATTGAATGGCATGTTTTAACCGATGGTGATGAGGCTGGGCGCAAGTATGCAGCAACAGCGACACATTATGCCAACAAAATTAATTCCTCAGATAGGGATAGGCTAACGATGCTCCCCGCACCAGATATGGAACATTTCCTATATCGTGAAGGGTTTAGAAGCCTTTATCATGAAATTGCTGATATTCCAGATAATGCGAAGGTTTCAACCAGGCGAGTAATTATTAAGGCGATTTCTCGTACATCGAAACCAGATTTAGCGCTAGCTACTGTAAATAGAGCCGCAGAATTAGGGCCAGACAGCATTCCGCTGCAATTAAAAAGTATGTTTTCTCGCGTGGCATGGTTGGCAAGGGGGAAAGCAAATTAATGGTGATATCGATAAATATTACTTGTTGTTGATTGATTATTAAGAAATGGCTCTCTCAGGTTTATCACATGTTGAATCAATTGATAACTTAAGTGATATATAATTTGATCATTAGTTTTTAGCTGGCAACTAATTGGATCCACCTTTTTACACGTTGTCAGCGATCTTAGAGGGCAAAGCCCTCTTTTTGTTCATAGGAAGCAAGTAAACATGAAGGCAAAGCCTAAGAAAAAGTGGCCGATTTATTTGGCAATCATTATTGTTGCCCTAATCACCGCTGGGTTTCTTTTTAATCGTGAGGAAGCCGAGGTTTTTCAAACCGTAGATGTCACTCGAGGCAATTTAGATAAACAAGTACTGGCAACGGGGAAACTTGATGCCGTACGTAAAGTCGATGTGGGGGCTCAGGTGAGTGGGCAGCTGCAAACTCTGTATGTCAAAGAGGGCGATTATGTTAAAAAAGGCGATTTATTAGCGGTTATTGACCCGAAAAAAGCCCAAAATGATGTTATTGAGTCTGAGGCAACAACACGTGAGCTCGAAGCCAATTTATCATTAGCTCAAGCCGAGCTGCGTCTTGCTCAGGTGACTTATCAGCGCCATCTGAGTTTGGCGAAGTTACAAGCTGTTGCTCAGCAAGATCTCGATAAAGCCAAAACAGATGTTGAGGTGAAAAAAGCGCAAGTTGCTACTTATCAAGCACAAATTAAACGTAATCAGGCCACATTAGACACAGCAAAAAATAATTTAAACTATACGCAAATTACAGCGCCAATGGATGGCATTGTGACCTTTATTAAAACACTACAGGGGCAGACAGTTATTGCTGCCCAAGAAGCACCAACAATTTTAACCCTTGCGGATTTGGACACGATGCTAGTGAAAGCCGAAGTTTCTGAAGCCGACGTAATTTATTTGGAACCCGGTCAAGATGCTTCTTTTACTGTTCTAGGCGCTCCAGATAAAAAGTTTGCTGGGCAATTAAAGGATATTTTGCCAACTCCTGAAAAAATTAATGATGCCATTTTCTATTATGCGCGTTTTGAAGTGCCTAACCCGCAACATTTGCTGAAATTACAGATGACCGCTCAGGTCACGATTGAATTAGATTCACGTAAGAATGTGCTGTTGCTACCACTATCTGCATTAGGCAATGAAATTTCACCACAAACCTATGAAGTGGATATTCTGCAAGGCAATAAAGTCGAGAAAAAACAAGTTGAAATTGGTGGCCGAAACGATGTGTATGTGGAAATTACCAAAGGCCTAAATGAAGGTGACAAAGTCGTCATTGGGCACAGTGAGGCGGAATACTAACTATGGCTGCGCTAATTGATCTTCAAGGGATCACTCGCCGCTACGGGGAAGGTGAAAACCAAGTTACGGTCTTAAAAAATGTCTCACTGCAAATTAATGCAGGTGAGATGGTAGCAATTATAGGTGCTTCTGGTTCAGGTAAATCTACACTCATGAATATTATTGGGTGCTTAGATAAACCAACAGAAGGGAATTACTGTATTGATGGCCAAAGCGTTGCAACATTAGATAACGACCAATTAGCAGAATTGCGTCGAGAACATTTCGGTTTTATTTTTCAACGTTACCATTTATTAAGCCATTTAAGTGCGGAGCAAAATGTTGAGGTACCTGCGGTATATGCAGGGGCAGGTAAAAACCAACGTCGTGAACGAGCAGCTCAACTATTACAGCGTTTAGGGCTTGGGGAGCGAATTGAATATCGTCCAAGCCAGTTGTCTGGTGGGCAACAACAGCGCGTGAGTATTGCTCGCGCTCTAATGAATGGCGGGCAGATAATTCTCGCGGATGAGCCAACAGGAGCGCTAGATAGCCATTCAGGGGAAGAGGTCATGAGTATTTTAAAAGACCTTTGTGCTCAGGGGCATACAGTGATTATTGTTACTCATGATCCCGAAATTGCTCAGCAAGCGGAACGTATCGTAGAAATTAAAGATGGCGAAATTTTGAAAGATTCGGGGAGTAAAGCCTCGATACGCACGAATTCATTACCAAAAGCTCCTGCAAGAAAACTCACATTAAATCAAATGTATGGCCGATTTAGTGAGGCATTGTTAATGGCTTGGCGAGCCATGGTTGTCAATAAAATGCGCACGCTGCTGACGATGCTTGGAATTATAATTGGTATTGCCTCCGTGGTTTCAATTATGGTGATTGGCGATGCGGCGCAAGGCATGGTACTCAATGATATTAAATCGATCGGAACCAATACCATTTCTATCTATCCTGGGAAAGATTTTGGGAGTGACGATGCGGAAAATAGGCAATCATTAAAGTCGTCGGATATTGACGCGATTGCTAAGCAACCTTATGTCCATGCTGTCTCTGGGGAATTAAATAGCTCAACTCGGCTAAGAAAAGGCAATTTAGATGCATCAGCTCAACTTTCAGGTGTTGGGCGTGATTATTTTAATGTTTATGCTTCAAGGTTTTCAGAAGGAATGGGGTTTACTCAAGATATGGCGGACAGACGAGCCCAAGTGGTGGTCATTGATGCTAACACCAAGCGCCGCTTTTTTCCTAAACAAGAGCATGTTATTGGCGAAACTTTACTCATTGGTAATATGCCAGCAACGGTCATCGGTGTACTTGAAGAAAAAAAATCAGCTTTTGGTTCGAATAAGTCATTATCCATTTGGTTACCAGACACCACGGTAAATAGTAAAGTGCTTAATCGGCCATACTACGACAGTATCACTGTGCGGGTTAAAGAGGGCTATGATGCTAAAACAGCGGAGCAGCAACTGATCCGTTTATTGACATTGCGTCATGGTAAGCAAGATATTTTTACCTATAACCTAGATACCTTTATTAAAACGGCAGAGAAAACAACCCAAACAATGCAGTTATTCCTCACACTAGTGGCCGTCATTTCATTAGTGGTTGGAGGAATTGGTGTGATGAATATTATGCTGGTTTCTGTGACAGAAAGGACGCGAGAAATTGGTATTCGCATGGCGGTAGGGGCTAGAACCAGCGATGTGATGCAGCAATTTCTCATCGAAGCCGTGCTGGTATGCTTAATGGGCGGGCTGATGGGGATTGGCCTATCGTATGGAATTAGTTTATTGGCTCAAATGGCGCTACCGGGCTGGACTTTCTCTTTTGATCCTGTGGCGTTAATCAGTGCCTTTGCTTGTTCAACAGCCATTGGTATTATTTTTGGCTTTTTACCGGCTCGAAATGCGGCTCGCTTAAACCCAATTGACGCATTAGCGAGGGAATAGTTTATAGCTTAATCATTTATAAGCTAAATAATAACTGTGTGTCTTCTGCATCACAGGGTTTGGTGCAGAAGATATAAAGAAGGCATTAAATGCTAACTTGAAAGAGATATCTGCTCAAGAATAGTCTCATTTATTGGAACTGAGTTCCTCAAATAAATTCTGCTAATTAAATGCGTTATTTTTAACTCCTTCATTTCCTGATAATATTTTTTTCAATCTATATATTCCCTCGTTTCCCAAAATATTTCATAATAAAAAACTATCTGAAAAGATAAATTCTGCTTGCGAATTGGTATCGATCATGGATATCATTTGCCTTGTAGAATAAATGAAACCTAGTTCCATATAATGGAACTTATAATAAAGCCAGTAAAAACTAAGCAAAGACAACCACACAGCAGGTGCGATATGGCGAATAAAGCAGGTGAAGATTATTCTTTGGCTCGAGTACCCCAAAGTGCTCGTAGACCGTTCTATGAAGTGTTAATTCTACGAATTGGCGCACTAGCTTGTGTTTCACAAGTGATGTTAGGTGCAGCTCTTGGGTATGGGTTAACTTTTTGGCAGGCGTTTTGGGCAACAATGCTTGGCTCTGTAATTTTACAGGTTGTCAGCTGGGGGCTTGGAGCGGCTGCGTGCCGTGAAGGAATGTCAATCAGCCTACTGTCTCGGTGGGCGGGTTTTGGTAAGTTAGGCTCAGCTCTCATTGGTGGCGCGATTGCTATCTCCTTAATGGGCTGGTTTGGCGTCCAAAATGGTTTCTTTGCGGATGGAATGTATAAAGCGACTAATGTGCTAACACCAGGGACTTGGTCACTTATTACAGGTATTGCGGTGACGGTTATAACAGTATATGGGTATCGATTTTTATCTATTACTGCCAATATCTCAACGCCGCTATTTTTATTCGCGTTAGGTTGGGCGACATATAATTTATTATCAGGTCAAGATATTGGTACACTTATCAATGACACTGAACCCGCCGGGCCATTAATGACTATGCCTGCGGCCATTACAATGGTTGCTGGTGGTTTTATTATTGCTGCAGTAACAACACCCGACATCAGTCGCTTTATGAAAGGGCCTAAAGATGTGTTTTGGATGACTCTCATCGGCACATTTTTTGGTGAGCTATTGGTTAATATGATAGCAGTACTAATGGCATTATCATTACGTACAAGCCAAGTATTTGATTTAATGATGGCGCTGACTGGCCTATTAGGTGCATCGATTGTTATCTTTTCGACTATAAAAATGAATGATATCAATCTGTATTCGTCATCTTTAGGTTTTTCTACACTGTTAAATGCCATCTTCAATAAGCGTTTTGACCGCCGTTATTTAACGTGGGTGATTGGTATCTTTGGCACAATCGCTTCAATGTTAGGGATCTTAGATAACTTTATTGGTTTCTTAATTTACTTAGGAATAGCCATCCCGCCTGTCGCAGGGATTATGGTTGTTGACTATTATTTATTGAAGCGTGACCGTAAAGAATTAGATATCACTCGAGAGCAAGGCATATTACCACCAAGCTGTGAAGCATATAACCCTGTTACATTAGTTGTGTGGGTGATTGCTGTGGCTGTTGGATGGGGAACCTCGGAATTAGGTCCATTGCACGCTGACTATGGTATCCCTGCGCTTAACTCTTTGATTACTGGTGCAGTAGCCTATTGGATAGGCATGCGCTGGCAGGCGAAAGCGAAAGGTGTTGAAACGGTACACTTTCGCAAAGTCTCTCATTTAGATTAAGGATTAAACAATGTCAGGTACAAAAGTTAAAGTTGCTCTGGCTCAGTTTGATTCAGAACTTGGCAATAAAACCAATAACTTGCAACGTATGGCGCAGTTATGCCAACAAGCCGCAGATTCAGGGGCAAAATTGATTTGTTTCCCTGAATTGGCGACAACAGGTTACCGTGGTGACTTACTGACCACTAAGTTGTGGGATTTAAGCGATTCCATCGGAAGTGAAACCTATAGGCTATTTAGCGAGCTTGCTACTCGTCTAAATATCACTATTGTGAGCGGCTTTGTTGAGCGTGGTGAATATTTAGGTGATATCTATAACTCTGTCGGTGTTTGGAATCCGGGATGTGAAGGTATCAGTGGTGTTTTTCGTAAAGTTCATGCCTTTGGGCTTGAAAAACAGTGGTTTGGGCGCGGTGATAGTTTCCCGGTGTTTGAAACACCGATTGGTAAAATCGGTATCATGATTTGTTATGACATGGGCTTTCCCGAAGTCGCACGAATTTTAACATTACAAGGTGCCGAATTGTTATTAGCTCCTTCAGCTTGGTGTGTTCAAGACCGAGATGTCTGGGATATTAACAGTGCTTGTCGTGCATTAGAAAATGGAACTCACTTACTTGCAGTGAACCGTTGGGGTCATGAAGAAGATCTGCATTTATTTGGTGGTAGTAAGGTTTTAGGTCCTCGCGGCCAAGTACTTTGTGAAGCCAGCTGTGAAGGTGAGGCGCTATTAATTGGTGAGGTTGATTTTTTAAACCAAGCCCATACACGCTTAAAAGTGCCTTATCTAAGAGATAGAAAGCCACAAAGCTACAGTGTATTAACCCAAGGTTTAGGGTCATGAGTATTTTATCTAGCGTTGTTGACGTTTACCAATTGTTCCTGCGTTCTGGAAATGAGCTGACTGTGACAACGTTGGTTAATGAATTAGGCATGCCTAAAAGTTCGGCCTCCCGCCTTTTAAAGCAAATGGCAGAGCTTGGGTTGTTAGAAAAGAAAAACAATGCACCGATATATCGGCCAGGTTTGCTGATTATGGAATTAGCGCATCGAGCTAGGGGAATGAATCCGTTAATCGATATGATGCTTGAAGCGCTTGATGAACTTGCGAAAGATAGCGGTTTTACCAGCTATGTGTCAGCACTTGACGATGATATGGTTCGCGTCGTTCATGCACGCTTTGGCAATAGCATGTTGCAAGTGATTACTCAACCGGGGACACGCTTACCCATACTGGGAACGTCAACGGGGCGTGCATTATTAGCAAGGTTACCGCTAAATGAGCGGTCAAAAATTATTGACCGTGAACCCAAAGAAGAGCGCGGTAAATTAGTTGAGCGTTTGGACATAGTGGCTGAGCGCGGCTGGGAATTTTCGATGGATGAATCCGTTGCTGGAGTCGCTTCCATATCTAGCACGGTGTTCGACCCAGCGCAAAATACGTTATATGCCTTGTGTTTAAGTTTGCCTGCAACGCAAATGAATGATGAGGTTATGGCGCTGTTATCCAAAAGTCTTTGCCATAAAGCCGCTTATCTTGGTTGTATGGTGGGTGACCCGTATTGGTTGCAAAAAAGCATGAATAAGTCATGAACTTATTTCGTGTCATAAAAGCAAACAGTAGTAAGAAGTAGGCAGTAGAAGTAATCAGTAAATTATAAATATTTATATTGTTATTATTTTAAGTGCGTGAATACGCCTTCATCAGGAAAAATGGAACCTCAATTATATGAGGCTCCATCTAGAGCGAAATGAGGTTAACTCGTTATTTTATGCGAGTTAACCTCAAAGTAGTTCTTCACTCCCATAAAAAAAATTAAAGGAAGTACAATGAGTCTAAAACAAACTCTTTGCGTATATGAGCTAATCGATTGCGCTAGTGTTAAAGGTGAAGACATTGTTGCATTGTTCCAAGATTTCCCACACATTGAAGTCATATCTAAAACGGTTAAGGATAATAAAGGGCAAAGCGATTTTGTTCGTATCCTTATTCCTGGAATACAAGGTAAATCACACCATAAAGACGCGCCAACGCTTGGGATCATTGGGCGCTTAGGTGGGATAGGTGCTAGGCCTTCTCGCATTGGTGTCGTGTCTGATGCAGATGGTGCGATTGCCGCACTTGCAGCAGCACTTAAACTGGCACAAATGTATGAAAAGGGTGATCGGTTACTCGGCGATGTCGTGATCACAACACATATTTGCCCCAATGCGCCAACACGTCCGCATACACCTGTTGATTTCATGGATTCCCCCCTTGAAGATGCTACGATGAATCAACATGAAGCGATCCCAGAAGCGGATGCTATTTTGTCTGTAGATACCACAAAGGGAAATCGTTTACTCAATCATAAAGGGTATGCGTTGTCTCCAACGGTAAAAAATGGTTATATTTTACCTGTATCAGAGGATTTAATCCGTTTGATGGAGTGGAGCAGTGGCCAAAAAGCGGTGACATTCCCGTTGTCCATTCAAGACATCACGCCATATGGTAATGGCCTACATCATATCAACAGTATATTACAACCTGCAGTATCTACATCTGCGCCAGTGGTTGGTGTCGCTATTTGCTCAGAAACGGTGGTGCCTGGTTGCTCTACAGGGGCTAGCCATGAGGTCGACATTGCAGCGACAGTGAAATTTATGATAGAAGTGGCTAAAGCATTCACAGGAAAGCAATGTGCGTTTTATGATGTTGAACAGTATGATTTATTAACGTCATTATATGGTGATATGTCGCACCTGCAAACCGCAGGCAATGGTGCGGTAAAGAAGTGATTAATTGATAAATAGTCACAGTTAATTATTAGTGTTGTCAGTGTTACTAAAATAATTAACTGTGCTCTATTGCTGAGCTATTGATTTAATTCGGTAATGTTGTCTGGGCCATCCTCAATGTTAATAGGAACAATGAGGTTTGCATGATTACCTTTTGGGCCAATAGTCACACTAAATTGAACTTTCTGGCCAGCTTTTAGTGTCCTGTAACCGTCCATTTGAATACAGGAATAATGAGCAAAAATATCTTCTCCGCCATCAGCCGGGCAAATAAAACCAAAGCCTTTTGCGTTATTGAACCACTTAACGATACCCGTCTCCATATTTCATCCTTCAGGTTTACCAATATTTGCGTTTAAAGCAATGTATAAAAACACACAAAATAAGTATAAGTACGATGTCATTTGTTCGTAAAATATACTGTAATAAATTGCCTTCTAAGGTCAAGAGGCGAGGTACAGGAATTAGTGGAAAGTGTTAAGAATTCGCTAATCAATAGCGCTCATTTTCTATAATATTTGATGTGGCTCACAGATTGCTAACCATGGAAGCAAAGGTGATTCCCATGGTACACTGTGACTTGAAGCAATATAGACAAAAACAGCATGGTTACGAAATGGTATAGTTTTGTGGTGTTATCAATATGATTGATAGAAATCGTTGATAATAAAGACTATGCTTAAATTGAAGTTAAACACTGAGCAAGAAAGTAATGAGTGATTTTCTGGGCACATTTAAAACTGACGTCATTTTTAAAGATGAAATAGAACAAACCTTACAGCCACCTTCGATGTATAAGGTGCTATTAAATAATGACGATTACACTCCGATGGATTTTGTTGTCGAAGTGTTACAAAAATACTTTTCTTTTGATGAAGAACGCGCTACACAGATAATGTTAGATGTCCATATTCAAGGAAAGGGCGTTTGTGGAATTTTTACTGCAGAGGTTGCTGAAACAAAAGCGGCACAAGTCAATACTTTTGCTCGTGAACATGAGTACCCTTTGCTTTGCACTATAGAGAAAGTCTAATTTGGCTTAATATCAATTTTGGGAGGTGCTTATGCTCAATCAAGAACTGGAGCTTAGTTTAAACGTAGCTTTTACGAAAGCGAAAGACAGCCGCCATGAGTTTATGACTGTAGAGCACCTATTGCTAGCGCTACTGAGTAATATCTCTGCTCGCGAAGCTTTAGATGCTTGTAAGGTTGATCTTGTTGCATTACGTCAAGAACTTGAACACTTCATCGCGCAAACGACACCTTTGTTACCCGAAAATGATAGCAGAGACACCCAGCCTACGTTGAGTTTTCAGCGTGTATTACAGCGCGCCGTTTTTCATGTGCAATCATCTGGGCGTAACGAAGTTAGCGGCGCAAACGTATTAGTTGCAATTTTTAGTGAGCAAGAATCCCAAGCTGCGTACTTATTACGTAAACATGATGTTAGCCGTTTAGATGTGGTTAATTATATATCTCATGGCACGATAAAAGGCGAAGAGGCGTCATCAGAACAAGATATCCCCTCTAGTAGCATGCAAAATGAAGAGCAGCCGGTCTCAGAAGACCATATGGACAACTTTACGACCAACTTGAACCAGCAGGCCAAGAAAGGGAATATCGACCCTCTAGTTGGACGTCAGGCTGAATTAGAGCGTACTATTCAAGTACTGTGCCGCCGTCGTAAAAATAACCCATTATTAGTTGGCGAGTCAGGTGTCGGTAAAACCGCGATTGCCGAAGGGCTGGCGTGGCGTATTGAGCAAGATGATGTTCCTGACGTAATGAAAGGTTGCACAATTTATTCATTAGATATTGGCTCATTACTGGCCGGAACCAAATACCGTGGTGACTTTGAGAAACGCTTCAAAGCATTATTAAAAATGCTGGAAAAAGATCCGAAGAGTATTTTATTTATTGATGAAATACACACTATCATCGGTGCAGGGGCGGCCTCTGGTGGGCAAGTTGACGCTGCAAATTTAATTAAACCGTTGCTATCCAGTGGCCGAATTCGTGTTATTGGTTCTACAACATACCAAGAATTTGGCAGTATTTTTGAGAAAGACAGAGCTTTGGCGCGTCGTTTCCAGAAAATTGATATTGTGGAACCAACTCCAGAAGAAACAATTCGCATCATCAATGGGTTAAAACCTAAATATGAAGCGCATCATGATGTTCGGTATACCGCAAAAGCGATTCAAGCCGCAGTAGACTTATCCATTAAATATATCACTGATAGACATTTGCCTGATAAAGCCATTGACGTGATCGATGAAGCTGGTGCACGAACGCGATTGGTTGCACCAAGTAAGCGTAAAAAAACTATTGGTGTACCCGAAATTGAAACTGTTGTGGCGCGTATCGCTCGTATTCCTGAAAAAACTGTTTCTTCAAGTGATAAAGACAAACTCAAGACACTCGACTCTCGTTTGAAAATGTTAGTGTTTGGGCAAGACAAAGCGATAGATTCATTGTCTGAGGCAATTAAAATGAATCGGGCAGGTTTAGGGTTAGAAAATAAACCGGTGGGTTCTTTCTTGTTTGCAGGTCCGACGGGGGTGGGTAAAACGGAGGTCACTGTTCAGTTAGCCAAAGCGCTGGATATTAAATTATTACGTTTTGATATGTCCGAGTATATGGAGCGTCATACTGTTAGTCGTTTAATTGGTGCTCCTCCTGGCTATGTCGGCTTTGACCAAGGTGGTTTACTGACAGATGCTGTTATCAAGCATCCACATTCAGTGGTGTTGTTAGATGAGATCGAAAAAGCCCATCCTGATGTGTTTAATATCCTCTTACAGGTAATGGACCACGGTACTTTAACGGATAACAACGGCCGTAAAGCAGATTTTCGAAATGTTGTTGTGGTAATGACAACTAACGCAGGGGTGCAAGAAACTCAGCGTCGTTCTATTGGTTTTGCTGAGCAAGATAATAGTACTGATGCGATGTCTGAAATCAAAAAGACATTCTCACCAGAGTTTCGCAACCGCCTTGATGGTATCATTTGGTTTAACTCATTAACTCCGGAAATTATTACGCAAGTTGTTGATAAGTTTATTGTAGAATTACAAGTTCAACTTGATGAGAAAGGCGTATCAATTGAAGTTAGCGCCGCGGCTCGCCGTTGGTTATGTGAAAAAGGTTATGATAAAGCGATGGGTGCCCGACCTATGGCTCGCACCATTCAGGATAACCTGAAAAAACCATTAGCAAACGAGTTGCTATTTGGTTCACTAACGAATGGTGGCTCTGTAAGTATCGGGCTTGATGAAAAAAGTAACACACTGACATACAGCTTCAGTAGCGTGCACAAGGCCTCTCCGGAGGATGCGGTATTCTGACGAATAGACCACAGGTGTATCAATGCACCTGTGGTTGTCAGGCCTTGCCTGAAGCGAATATCAACGGCTACGGAAAATGATTCGGCCTTTGCTCAGGTCATAAGGTGTTAACTCTACAGTTACCTTGTCGCCTGTCAGGATGCGGATATAGTTTTTACGCATTTTTCCAGAAATATGAGCAGTCACCACGTGACCGTTTTCCAGTTCAACACGGAACATTGTGTTTGGCAGGGTATCTAAAACTGTGCCCTGCATTTCAATATTGTCTTCTTTGGCCATCTAATCCTCTAAGTTTAATAACCGTGATTTTTAACGGGCAAGATAATGCCCAAAAACCCGCACTAAGTAAAGAAGTGTCGCATTTTAACGCGATCTTTATTTTTAAGTGAAGGAATAAAATTAATGTAAAACCAAAATTCATTAATCGAAAATTGGCGGTATTTCAATCGATTGCGGTATCCAGCAGGCGGGGTCAATCGCTTTGTCACGCCACCGATAAAGAATATGTAAAAAATCCCTACGGGATATCTCTTTTGCGCCGATTGAGGCGGTATGGTGGTTAAGTACCTGACAATCAAAAAGTTGCCCATTATAGCGCAAAAAATGAAAATAGAATGTAATAAAAGCAAATTTGGATGCATCATTCATTCTACTGAACATAGATTCCCCACAAAATAGGTGCCCCATGTTCACACCATACAGGCCTCCAACGAGTTTATCGTCATACCAAGCTTCGATGGAATGCGCCATACCTGCTTGGTGTAATGCCAAATACCCCGCTTGAACTTCCGGTAAAATCCATGTGCCTTCTTGGCGTACAGAACAAGCTTCAATAACTTGCTTGAATGCATGGTTTACAGTAATGCGATAAGTCTGCTTTTTTAATACTTTTTTCATTGACCGGCTAATATGAAGCTCACCAACCATGAGTACTGCTCTCGGGTCCGGAGACCACCATAAAGGCATCTCTCCTGGATTGAACCAAGGAAAGATACCATCATAATAAGCGGCTTGCAGCCTTTTTGATGAAAGATCTCCGCCAATCGCTAATAAACCATTGGGCTCCCGCATGGCTTCAGACACGGGAGGGAATAAATAGGAGTCGTCATCTAATTGATACATATACGCCTCAGAGCGGTTGCTGTGCCCAGTGGCGCTGGCGGAACTGATAATACTGGCCTTGCATGCCTAACAACGCTTGATGGGTACCTTGTTCGATGATTTTACCATTATCCATCACACAAATGTTATCCATTTCCTCTAAGCCCTGCATGCGGTGAGTAATGACAATTAATGTTTTATCAGCACATTTTTCTTTGAGTAGCGCTAAAATCTGTTGTTCTGTCTGCGCATCAAGCCCTTCCGTTGGCTCATCCATTAGAATTAATGGGGTATTATGTAATAAAGCACGGGCAATGCCTAAGCGGCGCTGTTCCCCACCAGAAAGCTGTCGACCGCCTTCACCCATCCATGCATTAAGCTTTAATTCGTTTTCTAATAAATTTCCCAAGCCAACTTGTTGTAATACTTCACTTAATTCGATATCAGTCGCTTGTTCATTGGCGAGTAATAGATTATTGCGTAATGTATCACTAAAGACATGAACTCGTTGTGGCACAACAGACATCATATTGCGTAACGATTTTTCGCTAAATTCGTTAATAGGCGTGCCATTTAAGTTGATGGTTCCGCTATCAACATCCCAAGCACGAGTTAATAATTGAAGGAGTGTTGATTTACCGCAGCCAGTTTTACCTAATAAAGCAAGGTGTTGGCCTTTATTTAACGTTAAAGATACATTGTGAAGAACGGCAAATGGTTGTTCTGGATAGGTAAATGAAATATTGTCGACAGTCAGGCTTTCCAATATTGCGATTGAAGGGCTTTCACTCGGGAAAGTTACCTCCGGTTTTGCGGTCATTAATTGGGAAACGCGAGTAGCAGACGCAATCACTTGCCCCATATGTTGGAAGGCTACCGCTACAGGGCCTAATGCTTCGAAAGCAGCCAGCGCACAGAAAACAAACAAAGCAATCAGAGCACCCGGCTTGGTATCCCCCCCGACATGGTCGGCTGCCATCCAAAGAAGTAGTGTAGCAGTCACACCAGAGGCAAATAAAATAATGGCTTGAGATAGCCCGGTAAGTGCTGCTTGCTGTTGTTGGCGTATTTGCCATTTATTTTCAATATTAAGCAAATTTTGGCGAAAACGGTCAGTGGCGCCAAACAATGTTAGCTCAGCTTGCCCTTGCAGTGCAGAGGTTAAAATAGTGCGATAACTTCCACGTAATTCGGTTAGTTCACGGCCGATAGGTTTACCAGCACGATAAAATATAAATGGCATGGTAAACAGTAAGAACAACATGATGCCACCCAGAGTCCATGCAAGACGAGGGTCGAGGTAACTTAAACCAAAAATAAGGACAAAGGTAACAAAAAACGCAGTAATGATCGGCGATAAAACGCGTAAATAGAGGTGATCTAGGGTCTCTACGTCGGCGACGAGGCGATTGAGTAATTCCCCCTGACGGAAACGGCTGATACCGCCCGGTGAAAGGGGTAATACTTTACTAAAAGCGAAAACTCGCAAATGAGCAAGTACTTTAAAGGTGGCATCGTGACTAACTAGGCGTTCCCCATAGCGGCCAGCGGTACGAAAAATAGCGGCGCCACGGACGCCCGCAGCGGGTAACATGTAATTAAAATAGTAAAGACCCGGAAAACCAGCAATTGCGGTTCCGGCTAAAAACCAACCGGAAAGGGTAAGTAAGCCAATACTCGCCAGTAAGGTCACAATCGCTAAGATGATACCTAATGTAATTAAAAACCAATGGCGGCGGTAAAGAGCTAAGAAAGGTAATAAAATTTTCATTATCAAAGCTCCTCACTACGATGGGCAAGTAATTGGGCAAAAGCGCCTTCTGATTGACTTAATTGTGTGTAATTACCTTGCTGAATGATTTGCCCATTAGCCATTACCCAAATTTGGTCATAATCAAGGGTTTCTTCCAGCAAATGGGTGACTAAAAGGGTTGTTTGCTGACTTGATAGCTGGTTAAGTGTTTGCATGACACGTTGCTCACTGTGGGAGTCTAAGCTCGCAGCGGGCTCATCTAGAAGTAGCATACGAGAAGGTTTCAACAGGGTTCGTGCAACGGCAACACGTTGAGCTTGTCCGACCGAAAGGCGGGCGGCATAGTCACCTAATTTGGTATTTAGACCGTCAGGCAAATGGGCTAAGAACTCGGAAACATATGCATTATCAATAGCCTGTTGAATTTCTGCCTCTGTAGCATTTGGCTTGCCTAAACAGATGTTTTCAACCAGTGTTTGCTCTGGAAGGTGAGGGTTTTGCCCAACCCAACCAAGTAATTCACGCCATTTATCAGGGCATAATTCACGAAGTTCAACACCATTGACGGTGATGGAGCCACGATAAGGTAAAAAGCCTAACAATAAATTGAGTAATGAGCTTTTCCCTGCGCCACTTTGACCAACAATCGCAATACGCTGTTGTGGTTCAATATTGAAATCTAATGGCCCAGCAAGGCGCACGCCATCATGGGATAAAATTTCTAATTGTTTAGCCTGAATATAGATAGCATCATCGCTCAGTGTTTGGGTTCCTTGTTGAGTGTTTTGTTCTCCATCACTGTTTAACAATGTTTCGAGTGTTTCAGCGGCACCAACAGCTTGTGCTTTGGCGTGGTAGTATGTGCCAAGATCTCGTAGTGGTTGGAAAAACTCTGGAGACAGTATCAGGGCAAGAAAACCGGCAAATAGTGTGACAGGTAGACCGTAGCTACCAAAGTTCATTTCACCTAGGTAAGAAAAACCAAAATAGACGGCAACAACAGCAATAGAAATCGATGCAAAAAACTCAAGTACACCAGAAGATAGAAATGCCATTCTTAGTACTTCCATCGTTCTAGAACGAAAATCCTCTGTTGATTCGCGAATTTGCTTAATTTCTGCTTTTTCACGAAAAAATAACCGCAAGGTATCAAGGCCTCGTAATCTATCGAGAAAACTACCGCTTAAACGGCCTAATGCAATAAAATTACGGCGGTTAGCATCCGCAGCACCTAACCCGACTAATGCCATAAAAATAGGAATTAGCGGGGCAGTGACGAATAAAATAAGTGCAGCAGCCCAGTTAAATGGGAAAATAGCAATCAGGATCATAATGGGGATGATCCCCGCTAAATACATTTGTGGAAGATAGCGTGAATAGTAGTCTTGCATGTCTTCAATTTGTTCAAGAATAATCGTGGCCCAGCTACCCGCAGGCTTACCTTTAACCCATACAGGGCCGAGCTCTTGAAGTTTATCGAGTACCATGGTGCGTATTTCTTGGCGTACCACTTGGCCACAACGAAAGCCAACACGTTCTCGTATATAGGTGACAATTGCACGTAAGACGAAAACGCAAATCAGAAGAATAAAGGGAGTTAATAGCTGTTCTCGAGGAACGTTATCCATAATCAATGCTTGTAAGATAACAGCTAAGAACCAGGCTTGAGCAATAATCAGTAATCCGCTCAAAATACCTAGTAACATAGAGATCTGCAACCAGCGCTTGGCAGGGGCACTGTGTTGTTTTAACCAACGTACCAATTCAGTCTGTCTTGATTTATCCATAATGATTTAGTTAGCAGGTGTAGTTTTAATGTCATTGAGTATAGTTAGGAAATACCAACCTAACGTTGCTTTTACCATGCGCTATATTGCAGTTGGACTATTTTATACCGCATGAGAACGATAATTTTTTGATCTGGTAACGCAATTGGTGGTTATAAGGAAATCTGCGTTTTTGATCTTACCCATAAATTCGGGTACTAGGGTACATCATAACAGTTTCACCACGATATGTTACATAATAAAAGTGGGTTATTTACGGTGAATTGTGTTTTGTTATTAAATTGTTTTGTAAAGGTAAATTTAATATTTCAGTAAGGTTTGGAATGTAATAATCTTGAGATGTTACTGTATTTTTACGTAATGAAAAGGTGACTTAACAAAGAAATGTTAAGCCACCTGCATTTTTAATTAGTATTAAGAAGTGGGGTCTATCATTAACCATTCTTTGGGTTTTAGTTTAAAGTTTCCTTTTAATAAATTATCCCAAGCCTGATCTTTTTCTTGCATGCTATTAAATGTACGAGTTTGCGTATCCATTAACTCCCAGGTCTGTTCCGTTTGTTGCCATATATTGCAATCAATACTCGAACTACTTGGGTAGGAATAGCACATAACTACATCATTTTGGTTGTTTTGGTTTACATCGGCCATAAAGCCCACACATGGGTATGGGTCATATTGTGAAGTGCAATACCACGCACTGCTAACATTTTCTCCGAGATCGAACCAGCTGTCTGGTATTGTGGGGCTATTTTGAGCCTGAATTAATACTGATTTCAGTGGTTTGCGCTGTTCTTCTTCATAAGGGCTAGTTTGGAATAGTTTTTGATATTCAGGGTTGTTATTGAGTTGCTCAAAAGCCTGTTGCCCTTTTTCACCTAATTGTTTTAAGTCATAAGCTAGCGAGCTATTGACTTTAATTTTGCCATTTTCAACGCCAGCAAGAATACTGTTTAGTGTGATACGTTTAAAATCAGCAATAGGGCTGTTAGTGACCAATATAATGGCAATTAGAGACAAGGCCCCCGCTTTATTGATAAATCCTAAATAGGACATCCATGCTGATCTTTTATAAATAATGGCAATACTGTAAGCAAAAACCAATACAAATAGGAATAAGGCAATAGTAAATGCATACAGGCGTTCAACACTCCAACTATACTGGTTAACTCGAACCAGAATGCCATAGAGAGAAAGCACTGAAAATGCATTGAGTAGAATAATGCTAATTAAGACAAAACCATTTAAACCTGTACGGTATTGATATTGGCTCGTGCCATCGCCATACACAAAATTGATAAAAATGAGATTTAAAATTAAAAACCATAGCATCACGGCGGAGCCTAATTCCGAGTAGCTTAAACCTGAAAAGTAGGAAACAACAAAACCACCTAAGAAAATAACGGCAACTATATTTAAGAGAGGTAAGAAAAAACGAGCAATAAAGCTAGCAAAATTACTGAGCTGTACATTTAGTGTTGCCCGTAAAAAAACTAAACTTACATTGAAGCCAAGTGCAAAGCTCACCCAGTAGATAACGTCGTTATCAAGAGCCTCACTCAAAAAATTAAGGTTAACAATATCAAATAGGAAACTGGCTATTTTTATGATTAAAGTTAGCAACCCACCGATAGCAGCAGCTAGAACACCTAAAAAGGTATTTTTAATATATAGCCCCATTAAGCAACCGTAATCGATTTTCCATGTTCTTGTTGCTTGCCACAGTTGCATCCAAGGAAGCATAAAAAAGAACAGGACGGTTAGGGTGATAAAGGCGAAGAATGGGTCTGTATCTGCAGGATTTTTAAAGTCTTGGGCATGCCAGTAATTGAGCCAGAAAATTAACCCAATAATAACGACGATGTTGAGATAAAAAATACCGGATTTTGCATTGGTAATTAGGTAACTTATTGCTGAAGGAACAAAAATAGCGAGCAAAATAGGCAGATATAGAGTGGTCGCGCTTAATTGGCTTTCTATACGGATGGAGTAATCAGTGGTGGCAGTGATGACGATGCCTTGCATCACGGCAAGTATGACAATAATAAAATAAGAATAACCGCGAATGGCATCATGTTCTAATTGTTGCCCCATACCTACACCCTATATTCGTAAATGTTATGTAAAAACAGTATAGGGAGTATTCGAGAAGTACAATATAAACTTGCTCTTAAAAATATATGTAAAACCAATAGTTAAGATGGGTAATATCAGTAACAAAAAAGGCTTCAATTGAATAAACATTGAAGCCTATTTAAATCACAATAATTTATTGATTATTTAGATGCTAAGCCATCAAGATAACGCTCTGCATCTAAGGCTGCCATACAGCCTGTGCCCGCAGAGGTAATGGCTTGACGGTAGATGTGGTCCATGACATCACCGGCAGCGAACACACCTTCAACAGAGGTTTGGGTTGCATTGCCTTGGGTGCCTGATTGCACTTTAATATAACCGTTGTCTAAATCGAGTTGGCCTTCAAAAATGCCTGTATTTGGACTGTGGCCGATAGCAATAAATGCACCCATAACAGGGATATCTTCTGTTGCGTGTGTTTTAGTACACTCTAAGCGTACACCCGTTACTCCCATGTCATCACCTAAGACTTCATTTAATGTACGGTCGGTATGCAGGATAATATTACCGTTCTCAACTTTATCCATTAAACGGTTAATAAGGATTTTTTCCGCGCGGAAGCTATCACGGCGATGAATTAAATGGACTTCTGATGCAATATTAGAAAGGTACAACGCTTCTTCTACTGCAGTGTTTCCACCACCAACGACAGCCACTTTTTGATTGCGATAGAAGAAACCATCACAGGTTGCACAAGCTGAAACGCCACGGCCTTTGAACGCTTCTTCTGAAGGCAGACCGATATAACGCGCGGAAGCGCCTGTCGCAATAATTAAAGCGTCACAGGTATATTCATTTTCATCGCCAATTAAACGGAAAGGGCGTTGTTTTAAGTCCACTTTTTGGATATGGTCAGAAATGATTTCAGTATCAAATTTTGACGCGTGCTCATGCATGCGTTCCATAAGCCCTGGACCGGTTAAACCTTCTGGGTCACCAGGCCAGTTTTCAACTTCAGTTGTGGTGGTCAATTGACCGCCTTTTTCCACCCCAGTAATCAATGCTGGGTTTAAGTTTGCACGTGCAGCATAGACAGCCGCAGTATAGCCTGCTGGGCCAGAACCAAGAATGATTAACTTGCGATGTGTTGTTGTGCTCATGAATTCCTCTTTAATCTAAAAAGCATTTATCAGATTGTAGGAGAAATAAGAGGCTAACAAAAGTGGTTTAAGTGCGACTTAGTTTCATTTGGCTTATTTCATCAATAGGTAAAACCGACAAAATGTAAAAAAGTGTGACAAAAAGTTGCTTGTGTCACGCATCACAATTTTTAGGAATTATCTTGAATTAAGGCTGCGAAACGTTTTACTGGAAAAAAAAGCGAAATCTTGTACTGATTTTTATTCATTTGCTTTGACAATCGGCTGCGCATTTGCGAAAACATCAGTGTAAGAGTTAATTATCTAGCGGATCAATGGAAATGGCGCATTTTTGTTCTCACTGGAAAATTAACTTTACACTACTTACAAATTTAAAATACAAGTAAAAATTGTGGGTGATAATTACATTCACACTAACTTCAGCATTACGAATAAAATTTGCTCCTGAACACGAATTCCTAAATAAAAAAGGTGGCGGCTAAGGTGCTTATTTTTAGATGTAGAAAATAACAATTAGAGAAAGAGAGATAAAGAGATGATTGACAATAAAAAGCGTCCAGGCAAAGACCTTGACCGTATCGACAGGAATATATTAAACGAGCTACAAAAAGACGGGCGAATTTCTAACGTAGAATTATCTAAACGAGTTGGTTTATCCCCAACACCTTGTTTAGAGCGTGTGCGTCGTCTTGAGAGACAAGGATTTATCTCTGGCTATACGGCGTTATTAAATCCACACTACTTAGATGCATCTTTACTCGTGTTTGTTGAAATTACACTCAACCGCGGTGCAGCTGATGTGTTTGAGCAATTCAATACTGCAGTTCAAAAATTGGAAGAAATTCAAGAATGCCACTTGGTTTCTGGTGACTTTGACTACCTGTTGAAAACGCGTGTGCCAGATATGTCCGCATATCGTAAACTGTTAGGTGAAACTCTGTTACGTTTACCAGGCGTGAACGACACTCGCACCTATGTAGTTATGGAAGAAGTTAAACAAAGCAACCGCTTAGTGATCAAAACTCGCTAATCATAGCTTTTTAACCTCGCTTCAGCACAGCATTTCAGCTTTGTTGCCGCACTGCAGTTTCAACGCTGAGTTTACTCAGCGTTGTTCCGTTTTCTCACCTCATTTGCAGCTAGATAAAAACGTAATATCTCTCCTTTAAAAGGCATTGTCTGACCGTAATCCAAGTCTTTCTGTGTTATTTTGCAAAGATTACTTAGCAATTGATAAATTTTATTTCCAATTTATTGATTCTAAAGCTATAAATATTTAGGACTTTTGATGAGAAATAGAAATTGAATCGTCATACATTAGATGGAATACTGCATCTTAGCGTTTTCATAATGTCCTGATTTACCTTAGATGTTGTAAAGCAGGCAGAGTCAGGCGTTTAATGGTAGAATAAACCTAGGTTAGTCAAGAACATCAGTTAGCAAAGAAACAATAATGAGCCAAGAATATACAGAAGATAAACACATCAAATTTAAAAAACTAAGTAGCGGGAGACGGCTATTAGAGGTTATTTTGCTCGCAATATGCTTGAGCGCACTCTTCTTAATGGTGGCTTTATTGAGCTTCAGCCCTTCAGATCCAAGTTGGTCACAGACAACTTGGAATGCCCCAGTGAAAAATTTAGGGGGGAGTGTTGGTTCATGGAGCGCTGATATCCTTTTCTCTGCTTTTGGTATTCTTGCATTTGCTATTCCTCCCTTATTACTTCTAGGGTGCTGGGCGATTTTCCAATACGAAAGTCAGCGCCGATATATTGACTTTTTCTCTTTATCATTAAGATTAATTGGTGGTTTAGCACTTATTTTATCCTCTTGTGGGCTCGCGGCTCTCAATTTTGATGACTTACCTAACTTCGCCTCTGGTGGTGTGATTGGCAGTGTATTTAGCAGTGCAATTATGCCGTGGTTCAATTCATTAGGTGCTACGTTAGCATTGCTATTTTTATGGGCAATAAGCTTTACCCTGTTTACTGGGTGGTCATGGCTTACAATAGCAGAAAAAATTGGTGCGGCTGTGCTTCTCCCAATTACGTTGCTGATAAATCGAGCTAGGGGAGATGATTTAGATAACTATGATTATGACGTTGAAGAGACTGAAGGGGCTTTACAGCGTGCGCAAGAAGCTGAGCACAGGGCCAATGACGATCTAGAAAATATTGATGCGGATGATATTTTATTTTCCGCTCCCACAGTGGCTGAATTAGTTACTGAAATCGCTCCAACAACGGAAAAAACGACGAATGAAGCGATTACTGCGACAGAAAACTCAATCCCATTGGTGAATCAAAACGTATCTGAGCAAGTTCCAGTACCGGCCTTCTCGGCAGTGGATGAGCCGAGCACATATCATTTTGAAGTACCTGAAGATTACCAACCTAAGCTGGGTGCTGATTTTGATACAACATCTGATACCGTTAATGAGCCGTTAGTTCAAGCGTCGCCATATGTTGCGCCAGAAGAACAGATGTTTAGTGTTCAACATCATCAACAAAC
Source organism: Providencia sp. PROV130 (assembly GCF_028482225.1). Classification (NCBI taxonomy): domain Bacteria; kingdom Pseudomonadati; phylum Pseudomonadota; class Gammaproteobacteria; order Enterobacterales; family Morganellaceae; genus Providencia; species Providencia sp. PROV130. The sequence continues at coordinate 162,449 of NZ_JAMPQC010000001.1, forward strand.
AGAACCACAGAAACAAGGTAATACCGCTTACCAAGAGTATTCAGATAAACAAAAAACGCCTGTTCAGCAAGCTGCTTTTGAACCACAAACTCACTCAGTTCCACCATTTGACACTACCAATATGACGCAAAGTGTTATTCCTTCATCAGTCACTGAAAAGGGCTCTAACCCTGCGGCATTAGCAGCTGCGGGTATTTCAGTGGCTGCGCTGGAACGTCATGCTCAGGTTAAACAAAATATGGAACCAGAGCTTCCGCGGCCAAACCCTGTTCGCTTACCGACTCGTCGTGAGTTATATGGTATTCGCATTCCATCGTTACGTGATGCAGAATTACAACGGCGTGAAGAAGAAGCCTCTAAGCGTGAGCAGATATATCAGCAGTGGTCTGCGAGTGAGTCTGAGCAACTTGAAACTGATGATGAAGCACAACAAGGTGAATTGCTACGAGCGCAGTTTTTAGAGCAGCAACGTGAACGTTATGGTGAAGTTGATGAAACGGATTATGAAGTGCCGTTAAATAGCGTACATTCAGATGAAGAACCATTGCAAAATGAGCCAATGACAGAAAATAAAATCAGCTCATTTACACAGCCAGAAATTGAACACCGTTGGGCGTCGGCTTCACTACAGTCCAATAATACGCATACAATCCCAGAACCTGAGGAAGTTGCGCCAATCGTGGATAATGGCTATCAACCTCAGTTCACGCAAGAGTATTCTTCGCAAGAGCAAGAGGACTTTGAGCCTAAGATTGATTTAAGAAAAGAGTTTTCTGTACTGGATAGTTTTACCCCTATTGATGACTTGGTTGATAACGAGCCGGCTGACCCATTATTTATGCCGTCATTTAGTGCGTCTTCTGTTCCACCTGCGGCTCCACAAAATAATATTGATAATATTGCTAAAGGGCTTGGCAACCCACAATCGGTAACACAAACTTTTGCGCAGCCACAGCAGCCACAGCAGCCACAGCAGCCACAGCAGCCACAGCAGCCACAGCAGCCACAGCAGCCACAGCAGCCACAGCAGCCACAGCAGCCACAGCAGCCACAGCAAGATAGCTTATTCCACCCGTTCTTAGTGCGTAATGACCAACCATTACCGAAACCAACAACGCCAATGCCATCTCTTGATTTGCTGGCAAGCCCACCAGCGCAAGAAGAGCCAGTGGACATGTTCAAACTTGAACAAACAGCGAGGCTGATTGAAGCAAGGCTCAATGATTATCGTGTTAAAGCTGAAGTGGTTGGGTTCTCGCCAGGTCCAGTCATCACTCGGTTTGAACTTGATCTAGCGCCGGGAGTAAAAGCAGCAAGAATATCTACATTGTCACGTGACCTTGCTCGTTCGTTGTCAACCGTAGCCGTACGTGTTGTAGAAGTGATACCAGGTAAACCTTATGTGGGCCTAGAGCTCCCTAATGAGAAACGGCAAACCGTTTACTTGAGTGAAGTATTAGACTGCGATGACTTCCGCAAAAATCCATCTCCTCTCACTATTGTGTTAGGGAAAGATATTGAAGGCGATCCTGTCGTTGCCGATTTAGCGAAAATGCCACATTTACTCGTTGCGGGGACAACCGGCTCTGGTAAATCTGTTGGGGTCAATGCAATGATCCTCAGCATTTTGTATAAAGCGAAACCAGAAGATGTTCGCTTTATCATGATTGACCCGAAAATGCTCGAATTATCCATTTATGAAGGTATCCCGCATCTATTGACAGAAGTGGTTACTGACATGAAAGATGCGGCAAATGCCTTGCGTTGGTGCGTGAATGAAATGGAACGCCGTTATAAATTGATGTCTGCGCTAGGGGTACGTAACCTAGCGGGTTATAACGATCGCATCAAAGCGGCAGACGAAATGGGACGGCCAATCCCTGATCCACATTGGAAACCCGGTGATAGTATGGATGCAGAGCATCCAATGCTGAAAAAAGAACCTTACATTGTTGTCATGGTTGATGAGTTTGCTGACTTAATGATGACGGCAGGTAAAAAAGTGGAAGAGCTAATTGCACGATTAGCGCAAAAGGCACGTGCAGCGGGTATCCATTTGGTATTGGCAACCCAACGACCATCGGTTGATATTATTACAGGGTTAATCAAAGCAAATATTCCAACACGGATTGCTTTTACGGTATCCAGTAAGATTGACTCTCGTACGATCCTTGACCAAGGCGGCGCGGAGTCTTTACTTGGTATGGGGGATATGCTGTATTTACCACCAAACTCTTCAATTCCAGTGCGGGTGCACGGCGCCTTTGTCCGTGACCAAGAGGTTCATGCCGTTGTGAATGATTGGAAAGCTCGCGGTAAACCACAATATATTGATAGCATTACAACCTGTAGTGATGATAGCGAAGGCGGTGGTTATGATAGTGGTGGCGAAGAGCTCGATCCGCTGTTTGACCAAGCTGTAGAGTTTGTTATTGAGAAACAACGAGTTTCCATTTCTGGGGTTCAACGCCAATTCAGGATCGGTTATAACCGTGCTGCAAGGATTGTTGAGCAAATGGAAATCCAAGGTATTGTTAGTGAGCAAGGGCACAATGGTAACCGTGAAGTTCTTGCTCCTCCGTCAATGGGACATTAATAATTTAGTGTGCTAATTGCTGGTTTAATTTAAGGGGTGTATAAAGACGGGACGCCTCTTAAGGTAATAATTTTAAGGTCTTTCATCGATGAAAAAAATGATGTTATTGGGTGCGTTAGCCCTGAGTTTACATATTGGCCAAGTATTGGCAGACGCAAGCCAAGACCTTCAAGAACGTTTGAATAAGGTCAATAGCTTCCAAGCTAGCTTCTCGCAAAAAGTGACAAGTCCTGAAGGGGATTTGATTCAAGAAGGTGTTGGGGATTTATGGCTTGAGCGCCCAAATTTATTTAATTGGAATATGACATCACCTGATGAAAGTGTACTGGTGTCAGATGGAAAAAATTTGTGGTTTTATAATCCGTTTGTAGAACAAGTGACCGTAACTAATTTAGCGGATGCTACGCAAGATACGCCATTTCTACTAATTACACGTAACGACCCGAAAGATTGGAAACAGTACTCAATCATCCAACAAGGAAATACGTTTGATTTAAAACCAAAACAAACTAATGGAACTTTAAAACGTTTTTCCATTACAGTTTCTCCCCAAGGGACGATTGAGCAGTTTTCAGCGGTTGAGCAAGATGGCCAAACCAGTGCTTATCAATTAAAAGAGCAAAAAAATGGTCGCGTTGATGCAAGTAAATTCAAGTTTACTGTGCCAAAAGGTGTCACTTTAGATGACCAGCGCTCAAACGTAAAATAAGCTTGATTAGAAAAAATATTAACCAGCAACATTGGTATTTGCTGGTTAATATATAAGGTATTTTAAGTGGTAAAAAAGAGGATATAGTGGGTAACCTGTCTCTTGATTTTTCGCAGAATGAATTTCAACCTTTAGCAGCAAGAATGCGGCCTGAAACCCTTGAACAATATATTGGCCAAAAGCACTTATTGGCAGAGGGCAAACCGTTACCGCGTGCGATTAAAGCGGGTCATCTGCACTCCATGATTTTATGGGGGCCCCCAGGAACAGGCAAAACAACCCTTGCTGAAATTATTGGTAATTATGCACAAGCCGATATTGAACGCATTTCAGCGGTTACCTCTGGTATTAAGGAAATCCGAGAATCCATTGAAAAGGCTCGGCAAAATCGCAGTGCAGGGCGAAGAACCATTTTATTTGTGGATGAAGTTCATCGTTTTAATAAAAGCCAGCAAGATGCATTTTTACCGCACATAGAAGATGGCACGATTACATTTATTGGTGCGACAACAGAAAACCCATCATTTGAATTAAACTCCGCGTTGTTATCACGCGCTCGGGTGTATTTGCTTAAATCTCTTGAAGAAAATGATATTGAGCAGGTATTGCTGCAAGCGCTGGCAGACTCATCTCGTGGCCTTGGTGGGCAAAATATTGTTCTACCTGACAGCACGCGCAAAATGGTTGCTCAGTTGGTTAATGGGGATGCTAGGCGTTCATTAAATCTGCTGGAAATGATGGCGGATATGGCCGAAGCGGATAGCCAAGGGCAGCGTATTTTAACCGCTGATTTATTAAAAGAAGTCAGTGGCGAGCGAACAGCAAGGTTTGATAACAAAGGTGACCGTTATTACGACTTAATTTCTGCGCTGCATAAGTCTATCAGAGGATCAGCACCGGATGCCGCACTATACTGGTTTGCAAGGATCATTACTGCGGGTGGTGACCCGTTGTATGTTGCTCGTCGGTTACTTGCAATTGCATCAGAAGATGTGGGTAATGCGGATCCTCGCGCGATGCAAGTCGCCATTTCAGCTTGGGATTGCTTTACTCGAGTGGGGCCAGCCGAAGGTGAGCGTGCAATTGCCCAAGCCATTGTTTATTTAGCTTGTGCGCCGAAAAGTAACGCAGTTTATACCGCCTATAAAGCGGCGATTAAAGATGCGCAAATGCAACCGGATTACGATGTGCCAGAACATCTTCGAAATGCCCCAACTAAACTATTAAAAGAAATGGGAGCAGGGAAAGAGTATCGTTATGCGCATGATGAACCTAACGCTTACGCGGCAGGGGAAAACTATTTTCCTGAACCGATGCAAACAACGCGTTATTACTACCCTACGAAACGGGGTCAAGAAAGCAAGTTTGCTGAAAAATTAGACTGGTTAGCCCAACAGGATCAAATTAGCACCACAAAACGCTATCGCTAAACTGGGCAATGCGGTAAGGTTATATAGCGAAATACTTTACTTTATTTGTTGTGCTGGAACGCACCTCAAAAAGTATCATTAATTACTAACAATAATCACAGGATAAGCATGCTCGATCCCAATTTACTGCGTACGGAGCTAGACGCGGTTGCTGAAAAACTGGCTCGCAGGGGTTTTACCCTTGATGTGGAAAAGCTGCGTGAATTAGAAGAACGCCGCAAAGTTTTACAAGTTGAAACTGAAACCCTGCAAGCAGACCGTAACTCGCGATCGAAAACTATTGGTGCGGCGAAAGCACGTGGTGAAGATATCGAACCATTACGTCTAGAAGTTAACCAATTAGGCGAAAAATTGGATTCTGCAAAAGCGGAGCTTGAAAAGCTGCAACAAGAAATCCGTGATATTGCCTTGAGTATCCCGAATATCCCTGATGACCAAGTACCTGACGGTAAAGATGATTCTGACAACGTTGAAGTGGCTCGTTGGGGCGAACCTCGCGAGTATGACTTCGAAGTTAAAGACCATGTTAGCCTTGGTGAGCTATCTGGCGGCTTAGATTTTCCAGCTGCGGTAAAACTGACGGGTGCTCGTTTTGTTGTCATGAAAGGGCAAATTGCTCGTATGCACCGTGCATTGGCACAATTCATGCTTGATTTACATACTGAACAACATGGCTACCAAGAATTGTATGTTCCGTATTTAGTCAACCATGACACGCTGTACGGAACTGGCCAATTACCAAAGTTTGGTGAAGACTTATTTCATACTAAACCTCTGGAAGAAGAAGCAGACAGCAGTACTTATGCTTTGATCCCAACTGCAGAAGTACCTGTGACTAACTTGGTTCGTGATGAAATTTTAGATGAAGACTCACTTCCTCTGAAAATGACAGCACACACACCTTGTTTCCGTTCTGAAGCGGGATCTTATGGCCGTGATACACGTGGTTTGATCCGTATGCATCAATTTGACAAAGTTGAGTTAGTGCAAATCGTTCATCCAGAAAAATCCATGGATGCATTGGAAGAGCTGACTGGCCATGCAGAAAAAGTATTACAATTACTGAACTTACCTTATCGTAAAGTGATTTTATGCACCGGTGATATTGGTTTTGGTTCACGTAAAACTTATGACTTAGAAGTGTGGCTACCAGCGCAAAATACTTATCGTGAAATTTCATCTTGTTCAAACATGTGGGATTTCCAAGCGCGTCGTATGCAAGCTCGCTTCCGCGGTAAGAGTGATAAGAAAACACAACTTGTTCATACTCTGAATGGTTCTGGTTTAGCGGTTGGTCGTACATTGGTGGCGATTTTAGAAAACTACCAATTAGCAGATGGCCGTATTGAAGTTCCAGAAGTACTGCGCCCATATATGAAAGGGTTAGAGTACATCGGTTAATTTCCGTTTCCTCTTCAAAAGTAAAACGCGACTCATAGTAGTCGCGTTTTTTTTGCAAATTTTAAGTATTTTGAAAACGTATCCTCAGGCTAAACCTGATCCCCCCTCAATATTTTCCAAATAGCGCTATTCAATGTAGGACATTAATCTACGGTAAAGTAAATTTATCGGAGCGATATAGATGGGTGTAATTATTGGTGTTTTCTTACTAGCAGGCCTTGTAAAAGGGGTGATTGGGTTAGGGTTACCAACAATCGCAATGGGGTTATTAAGCACGTCCATGGAGCCTGCTGCCGCTGCTAGCTTGTTAATTATTCCCTCGTTAATCACGAATATATGGCAATTATTGATTGGCCCACAATTTATGGCACTAATCAAACGGCTCAGTGGTTTTATTATTGGGGTGGTACTAGGCACCGTATTCAGTTTTTTACCTTCTTTAACCTCAGCATCTGGTTGGACACTACCTGCACTTGGTATCGTGCTTATTATCTATGGAATATGGGGGTTAATCGCAAAAAAAATGCCATCATTCGAGAAACATGAAATATGGCTTTCCCCAACAGTGGGGTATATCACCGGTGTGATTACGGCTGCTACAGGTGTATTTGTTATTCCAGCAGTCCCTTATTTGCAAACCTTAAAATTAAATAAAAATGAGCTTATTCAGGCTCTAGGGCTAGCCTTTACCGCATCAACAGTTGCATTAGCAATCAAGTTATCCATTGACCAGCAACAATATGATATTAATTGGCGTTTATCTGCCTTTGCCTTAATACCTGCTATTGGTGGAATGTACCTTGGTCAATATTTTCGCAAGATTATTAGCGAGAAATTATTCCGTCGTTGCTTTTTTATTGGTTTGATCGGATTAGGAATTTACATGGCGACAAAATTAGCCTTCAGATGACCAGTTAATTAAGAAATTAACAAACTCGTTAGTGTAATCAGGTAATTGGTTGAAATCTCGTGCACAGATAACTAATTTTCGACATGCCCAAATCTCAGCCAATTGCACTATTTTACTCGCAGAGAATTGGCTACGCTGTGCCGCTTGTTTGGGAATAATAGCTATGCCAATGCCATCATTAACCCCTTGCATTACAGAATCTAATGTTGGCATACGTACTCGGTAGTTTAGCCGCCTGCCTTGTTGTTTGGCGTTATTATCAATATGTTTTTGTAATGGGTTATCTTCCATTAAACCAATAAATTCAGCATCAATAATGTCAGAAAATGGAACATTTTCTCGGTTTGCCCAAAGGCTATCTTTATGGACAAAAACAACTAATTCATCTGAGCTGAATGGCCGAATATCCAGCCCGGTGAGATCAGTAGAATCTGCGATAACACCGATATCAGCAATTTTATTTCTGATTGCAGTGACGATATTAGTACTTGGCATTTCCTTCACTGACACAGACATAGCGGGGTGCTGGCGTAAATAAGCACTAACACGGGCAGGTAAAAACTCCATTTGAGCAGAGGTATTACAAAGAATATTAATATGCCCACGCAGGTGTCGACTATATTGCTGCAGTTCATCTTGCATTACTTCAATTTGCTGCAAAATTGTTTTCGCATGCTCAATAAATGTATGACCTGCATTTGATAATGAAACCCCTTTCACTGAGCGAACAAAAATATCTACGTTTAATTCATTTTCTAACCCACGTATCCGTTCACTTGCAGATTGCAGTGTAAGATAAGTTAGTTTCGCTCCATGGGTGATGCTCCCTGCATTAGCGACATTAACACACAGTTTTAAATCAGTAATATCGAAATACATGGAAAACAGCTCCAATTTATGAAAGGAAAGAGGGAGATTACTATTTAAAGGAATATATGTGAATTTGTATGGGATAGCAAAAAGGAAAGCAATTGCTTTCCTTTTTTAGATTTAATGATTTAGCAAAGTCGTTAAACCATCACACTTTGGTTTATTTTACTTGTGAGAAAAACAGGCTGCGGTAGCTGCTGTAATAGCAAACATACATAATTGGCATAGAAACTAATAAACCTAAACCTAAAGGAATTACTGAAATTATCATTAAGATTGATAAAACGATAAAGAACAGGAGACCTGGCAGGATATTTTTCTTAACAGCTTGTAAGCTTGCAGAAATTGCAGCGCCAACAGTGAAGTCGTGGTTCATAACCAATGCTGGAGCAAACCATGTCAAGGCAGTACCTACTAACGCAGCAACGGCCATGATAATAATTGCAAAGAAGAATGTACCTGAAGATGCAAGGATAGCCGCGTCAGATGGTGAACCATATTGGTTGCTTTCCATCAATAAACCAAACATAGCAGAACCACCGATAATAAATGCGATGATCATGCCTACTAAGTTAGCCGCAAAGTTGATGGCACCAACGGCAAATAGGGTACCGAATTTATTTTGGAAACCAGCAAATAATAACCCAATTTCTGCTTGGCCAGTTTTACGTTGATTTTCACTGATAGCAATAATACCACCAATAAAAATAGGCGTAATAAAAGTAATCAGTAAGTTCAAGAATGGGATCATTGAAATGATAAAGATCACCGCAAACAGAACGATGTTAATTAGGATCCACATTCCCAGCTTTTCTTTAACAAGAGACCATGATTGGCTGATCCAGTTAACACCTTCACCTGCATCTACTGTGCGAGGTTCTGCGTGAAAAACGAATGTATCGGCTTGAGTTTGTGCGTTAATTGTAGGTGCAGGGTTGTTATCTGCACTGAAGTTTTCATTATTCATGATAAGAAAGGAACCTGTTAGTCGTAGTGAATTAGCAATATATTATTATTAATAAGTTTTCTGAGTTTATACTCATTCTTGTAACTTATCGGCAGTAGTATGCAGATAAGTTAACTTATTATAAAGCAGACTATTCTGGTAAGGTATTTTTGATTAAAAATTTCTTGTATAAGATATTTTTTATCGTAATAAGACCATTATCTATACCTTAATGTATTGAATAGAGTATGAGTATTTAGTAGTACAGTGAAAACGGCTGTTTTTTTTATTCTATACAGTAAGACCAAACCCTAATTTAATAGTGAATAGTAAATTAAATAATCATTATTATTAATACGTAAGCAAAATGCCATTTACCCAGCGGTTAAATGAGTGATATTGGGTAAGCATCCAATGGCTTAATCTCTTTTAGTACAAACATACTTTGCATTTCTTTGATACCCGGTAACCGGCGAATAACCGTCATCGCGAAATCGGCGTAGGAGTCTAAATCATGAGATACAACCTGCAATAAAAAGTCGGTATCACCACCAATACTGTAGCAAGCGACAACATTTTCGAGCTCAGTCACTTCTTGTTCAAATTTTTGAGCTTCAGCCTCGCTATCGCTATCAATAATAACGCGAACAAATACCATCACACCTAAGCCAATTTTTTTACGATTGAGAATAGCGCGATATCCTTCAATAACATGTTCTTCTTCTAGTTTTTTAACTCTTCGCCAACAGGGAGAGGCTGACATGCCTACTTTTTCAGCAAGAACTTGATTCGTTATTCGAGCGTCATCTTGTAGTAATTTCAATATTTTTATTTCTGTCTTATCTATTGCCATAAATGAAAGCCTTTACCTTAAAATTGCATAAAATAGGATAAAATTGCCTAAATTTTAGCGTGTAATGACTGAATTAGAAAGCTTATTTCTTTCTTTAAATGCAATAATAATGAGGTGTTTTAGAACAATAACAAACAGTAAAAGGGAAAAGAGAGATGATTTTTAATCCAACAGAACACCGTTGTGCCATCGTGGTAAACCAAAACTTATCGAATGGTTTAGCGATGAATGCAGCGAGTGTAATTGGTGTGAGTTTAGGAAATAAAGTCAATAATATGGTAGGGAATGATCTTAATAGTTTGGATAATATGAATTACCCAGGGGTGATTTATGCACCATTACCGATATTAAAATCCGCAGAGCAATATATGAAAGAGATTGAAGTGGCAGCTTACCAGAAAGATGATATTTATATCATTCCTTTTAGTTTGCTCGCTCAATCTTGCCGTACTTATGATGAATATCAGCAGAAATTATCTGAACAGCAATATAAAGATATTCAATTGGCAGGGATAGGCTTGGTGGGAAATAAAAAAGCAGTTACTCAGTTAATTGGCCATTTACCGCTTTTCAAATAAATAAGAGGCTCTGCAAAGAGCCTCTATAATTTTAGTACATCACTTTGTGACCATAACTTTCAAGAATGCTTTTGACTCGTTCCATCACTTCTTTTGATGGTGGTCTAACGCCATCTAGCTTGTATTCTTCACCCATAGTTTCCCATTTGTGTTTACCAAGCTCATGGTAAGGTAATAATTCGATTTTCTCGATATTGTTCATATCTTTGGTAAATTCGCCCAGTAAATGTACTGAATGGTCGTCATCGCTCCAACCCGGCACGACAACATAGCGTACCCAGGTTTTTTGGTTGCGTTTGGCAAGGTAACGGGCAAATTCCAAAGTACGGTGATTAGAAACACCCACTAATTTTTGATGAATTGCATCATCGATTTGTTTTAAATCAAGCATCACTAAGTCAGTGACATCCATCAGTTCATCAATCACTGGGTCGTAGCGGCGCACAAAGCCATTGGTATCAAGGCAAGTATGAATATTTTCTTTTTTACATGCGCGGAACCAGTCACGAACAAATTCGGCTTGTAAGATAGCTTCACCACCAGAGGCGGTAACGCCGCCGCCAGTCGCGTTCATAAAGTGGCGATAGGTCACGGCTTCTTTCATTAATTCATCAACAGTGACGATATTGCCACCATGGGTGTCCCAAGTATCGCGGTTATGGCAATACAGGCAGCGCATTAAGCAGCCTTGGAAAAAGACAATAAAACGGATCCCTGGACCATCGACCGTTCCGCATGATTCAAATGAATGAATGCGGCCGAGTGTGGTTGGGGTTTCTGTCATATTAGTTATCGCTATTGTTTTGGTTTTTGTATCATCGATAGACATAGCAGGCACTCCAAAATATCTGTCATACCGCAAACTTTAGAGAAAAAATATCGTTGCTGGTATAGATAAAAAGACCCCATAAAGCGGGGTCTTTAATTTACTTTATTTTAATAAGCTAATTATTACATTGTGCTTGTGAAAGTACGAGTAATAACGTCTTGCTGTTGTTCTTTAGTCAGTGAGTTGAAACGTACAGCATATCCCGATACACGAATAGTCAGCTGTGGATATTTCTCTGGGTTTTCCATTGCATCTAACAGCATTTCACGATTCATAACGTTAACGTTTAAGTGCTGGCCGCCTTCGATAGACGCTTCGTGGTGGAAGTAACCATCCATCAGACCGGCTAAGTTAGTTTTACGAACGTCATCATCTTTACCTAACGCATTTGGTACGATAGAGAAAGTATAAGAAATACCATCTTTCGCGTAAGCAAATGGCAGTTTAGCAACAGAAGTCAGCGAAGCTACCGCACCTTTTTGGTCACGACCGTGCATTGGGTTTGCACCTGGTCCGAATGGTGCACCTGCACGACGACCATCTGGTGTGTTACCTGTTTTCTTACCATACACAACGTTAGATGTGATGGTCAGGATTGACTGAGTTGGTACCGCGTTACGGTAAGTAGGCAGTTTCTGAATTTTCTTCATGAAACGTTCAACTAAGTCACACGCGATATCATCTACACGAGAGTCGTTGTTACCAAATTGAGGGTATTCACCTTCGATTTCGAAGTCGATAGCAATACCGTCTTCGTCACGAATTGGTTTAACTTTCGCATATTTGATTGCAGACAGTGAGTCAGCAGCAACAGATAGACCCGCGATACCACAAGCCATGGTGCGATATACATCACGGTCATGTAACGCCATCAGTGAAGCTTCATAGCTGTATTTATCGTGCATGAAGTGGATGCAGTTCAGTGCTGTGACATACTGAGTTGCTAACCAATCCATGAAGTGGTCCATTTGGTTCATCACAGTATCGAAATCTAAGACTTCATCCATGATTGGTGCATGTTTAGGACCTACTTGCATTTTCAGTTTTTCATCAACACCACCGTTGATGGTATACAGCATGGTTTTCGCTAAGTTTGCGCGAGCACCGAAGAACTGCATTTGTTTACCAACAATCATTGGGCTGACGCAACATGCGATTGCGTAGTCATCGTTATCGAAGTCTGGGCGCATCAGGTCATCATTTTCATACTGAACTGATGAGGTATCGATAGACACTTTAGCCGCGAATTTTTTGAAATTCATTGGCAGTTTTTCTGACCACAGGATAGTCATGTTTGGCTCAGGAGATGGGCCCATGGTATACAGTGTGTTCAGGAAACGGAATGTGCTTTTCGTTACCAGAGTACGACCATCAAGGCCCATACCTGCTAATGACTCAGTTGCCCAGATTGGGTCACCAGAGAACAGCTCATCGTATTCAGGAGTACGTAAGAAACGTACCATACGCAGTTTCATGACTAAGTGGTCAATTAATTCTTGCGCTTGTTGTTCGGTGATTTTACCTGCTTCTAAGTCACGTTGGATATACACGTCTAAGAAGGTAGAAACACGACCAAATGACATTGCAGCACCGTTTTGTGATTTAACAGCGGCTAAGTAACCGAAGTAAGTCCACTGTACTGCTTCTTGTGCGTTTGTTGCTGGAGCAGAAATATCGTAACCGTATTTTGCAGCCATTTCTTTCATTTGACCCAATGCACGGTGCTGTTCAGCAATTTCTTCGCGCAGTTGGATAGTCATTTGTAAGTCTTCACCTTTTTCTAATCTTTCTTGCAAAGAGGTGAATTGGTTAAATTTGTCTTTCATCAGGAAATCAATACCGTACAGTGCAACACGACGGTAGTCACCGATGATACGACCACGACCATATGCATCAGGTAGACCCGTTAAGATACCTGATTTACGGCATTTTAAGATGTCTGGCGTGTAAACGTCGAAAACACCTTGGTTGTGAGTTTTACGGTATTCAGTGAAGATTTTTTTGATTTCAGGGTCTAAAGTACGGTCGTAAGCTTTGCATGAGCCTTCAACCATTTTGATACCACCGAACGGGATAAGACCACGTTTCAGAGGTGCATCAGTTTGTAAACCAACGATTTTTTCTAATTCTTTAGTAATGTAACCTGCATCATGGGAAGTGATGGTTGAAGCGACATCTGTGTCAAAATCAACTGGCGCATGAGTGCGGTTTTCGATTTTGATCCCTTCCATGACTTTATCCCACAACGTGTCAGTTGCTGGAGTAGAGCCTGCTAAGAAAGATTCATCACCTTCATATGGAGTGTAGTTTTTCTGGATGAAGTCACGTACGTTGACGTTATTCTGCCAGTCACCTTGGTTAAAACCTTGCCATGCTAAAGCGAATTTTTCATTTAACTCGGACATGATACTTTTACCTTTTAACAATGGATCTTTTAGGGATCTTAATAAATCTTTTCGTGTGTGTCAGTGGCTATTAATGTTTTTGGCCACTACGTAAATGCATAAACCAATAAATGAGGCCGACTAAAATCGCGCCGCCAATAATATTTCCGATAGTAACTGGAATTAAGTTATCTGTAATAAAGTTACCGACTGTTAGGTGTGAAAATTGATCAGGAGACATATTTATTTGAGACCAATATTCAGCGGGTGCAAACTCTTTAATCATAATGCCTAATGGGATCATGAACATGTTTGCAATACTATGCTCAAAACCGCTCGCCACAAACATCGCGACAGGTAACACTAGAACGACCAGTTTATCAGTTAAACTACGGCCGGAGTAACTCATCCAAACCGCAAGGCAAACCATTAAGTTTGCTAAAATTCCTAATGCAACCGCTTCAATAAAGGTATGGTGTAATTTATGGCTGGTGGTTTGTAAGACATTTAATCCCCATTGGCCATTGGCTGCGGTGTATTGTCCTGCAAACCAAATCAGTGCAACAAAGAACAGCGCACCAATTAAGTTACCAATATAGACATTAAACCAGTTGAGGAACATTTGCCCCCAAGTGATTCTACCTGTGGCTTTTGAGACGATAGTGAGTACGGTGGAGGTGAAAAGGTCTGCACCACATACAACCACTAACATCAGACCTAAGGAGAAACAAATCCCGCCAATAAGTTTAGTGAAACCATAAGGCGCTTCAGCTGCCCCGGTTGTTGCCGTGATATAGAATACAAATGCGATAGAGATAAAAATACCGGCAGTGAATGCTGACAAGTAAGTAATTGCAGGATGTTTATTTGCCTTATAAACAGAGGCATCATCTGCGACTTGCGCCATTACAGCTGGTGGCAATAAATTAAAAGGGTTGTCAGCTTTCATACCAACACTCTCTTACAAAGTTGATTAATTATAGCACGCAATAATAGTAACAAAGGGAAGAATTGATAAATTTGATATGGATCATGAACTCTCTAGAGAGAGTGGTGAAATTGGTTAATTTAATGTTAAATCTCTATGTATCTAACTGATAAATAAGGATTAAATATTTTTTAAAATTTATATAAAATTTTTATAAAGTCAGTTTTGGCCAGCAAAATAAGTAAAAATATACGCGTAAATGTTAACTATTTAAGATGAATATGATCTCTTTGGCATATAATTTAACTTATGTTTGCATAATGCCCTAGTTAATCAGGGGGGGTTCCGATATATATTCCTTAGCCAAACCGTATTTTTGCAATATTTATCTAACAATTATGCAAATAATAAAAGATTAATATAAATTAATCGATGAATTAAAGTGATATATCTTAATAAGATAATCAGCTTTTAACGTTGTAACTAGGTATAAAATTCAATATTTTCAAGAGTGTTTAGTTCTTGCTCAATACGTTCTCGGCTTGTTAAGAGCGTTTTGATGACTTGGTTCACTTTGGGTTCATCGATGCGGAAGGTTGGGATAGACACACTGATTGCTGCAATGATGTTATTGCGTTGTCGTAATGAGACAGCATAACAAATGGTTTCTTCATCAATTTCTTTATTATCAACTGCATAACTCTTTTCGCGAACCGCGTTAAGCTGCAGGCGCAGTTCAGCTAACGTTTGCACACTGTATTGGGTTAATGGCGTAAAACCCGAAGGATAAAGCTCGGAAATTTGCTGGTCACTGTAGTTAAAAATCATGGCTTTACCCAGTGCTGAGTAAATCGCAGGCAAACGAGTGCCGATATTAGAGATTAATTGGACCTTTTGCGCCGATTGAACTTTATCAATGTATAACACATTAGCACCGTCTAAAATCCCCATTTGGCACACTTCATTGCATTCATCAACAATATGTACCATTTCCCGATGAACCATTTTTAGCCAATAGGATTTTTCGAAAAATGAGCGGGAAAGAAGCGAGCAGGCGATACCTAAATAATATAACTGGCTATTATCATCGTAATTAATATATCGATGTTCAACCAATGTTTTTAAGATAGGATAAATCGTCCCTTTTAATATTTGTGTTTTATCAGAAAGTTGCGTCAAAGAAAGCCCAGTATTTTCAGCCGATAAAACTTGCAGTATTTCTAATACCCGAATTGTCGGCATGTGCCCCGTAGACATTAAACCACCTCCCTGATTAATTTTGTCGCTATTCTAGGTTTAAAATATCACTATGTAAATCATCTCAGGAATACGTTTAATCTCAAATTGGTCATTCTTAATAATGGGTGAAGTCATCCAAAAGGCGTGACCTTGCTCAAAATTTAGTAATAAAAAAGTATTCTTTAGTTAGCTTTATGGCCATTTAATCCCTTCAAATACCTTTTTAATCAAATCATTACATAAAATTTTTATATGAATTGGATGAATTTGACTCAATCAATGATTCATGATTTCTTGTTATTGGTTTTTATTTATGAATGAAGTTTGTATATATGAACAAAAAGTTTATGAGGAGATTATCAGTATGGAAAGTCGTTATATCACTCCAGTAGTGACCATCTTTGATGACAAAGGTCGAGTGGATATAGAACAAAATATACGTGTTTATGACTCATTGAAGGGCAAAGTTTCCGGTTTTGTCGCTATGGGAAGCACGGGGGAGTTTTTTGCGCTCAATATGCAGAGCTCAAAAACACTAATCGACCTATGTGGTCGTTATCCCAAGGAGGAAATGCGTGTTTATGCAGGGGCAAGCCGCCTTGATGTGGAAGAATCGATTGAATTGGCTAACTATGCATATGAAAAAGGAATCGATGGGGTGATGATCATTAGCCCATATTATTTCCCGCTAGATGATGAAGGTGTTTTCCGTTTTTACAGTACGATAGCAGCAAAAACATCTGCTAACATTTTCATTTATAACTTTCCTGAACGAACAGGTTATTCTGTCTCCCCGGATGTTTGCCTGCGTTTAGCGGATAAATATCCCAATATCATCGGATTGAAAGATACCATTCCTGACACGACTCATACCGCCCAGGTGATTGAAACGGTGAAATCACGCTTGCCCCATTTTGAGGTATACGCAGGTTACGATAATAACTTTGCTCATGTGGTGTTATCGGGGGGAAATGGGTGCATTGGTGGGCTTTCAAATATTGTGCCGCAATTTTTTGCATCGTGGATGCAGGCGTTTACCCAAGGTGATTTAGCATTAGTGGCAAAACACCAGCAACGAGTAGACCAATTGATGGCTATATATGGTGTCAATGCACCATTTATCCCAACCTTTAAGAAAGCGTTGCAGCTAAAAGGTGTGGTTAATTCAGACTATTGTACAGCACCATTTATTGGGTTGAACAATATACAGATTGAGCAACTTCAGCAGTTGTTAACCCTTGCTGATTCACCGCTCTGACCTTTCCTAAATCAAACACAATAGAACATCTTACCAACAGGGAAAAATATCATGGCGACCACTAAAGCTTATAACAATCCTGTTTTAAATTCTGCGATAGCCAAATCGTGGAAAC
This sequence comes from Providencia sp. PROV130, assembly GCF_028482225.1. Classification (NCBI taxonomy): domain Bacteria; kingdom Pseudomonadati; phylum Pseudomonadota; class Gammaproteobacteria; order Enterobacterales; family Morganellaceae; genus Providencia; species Providencia sp. PROV130. Next base: position 179,495 of record NZ_JAMPQC010000001.1, read on the forward strand.
GTTTAGTACCCCTGATGTTTATTTTGTATTTTGTTGCATTTATTGACCGAGTCAATGTGGGGTTTGCGAAAGATGCAATGCAAGTCGACATTGGTTTATCTGATTCTGCGTTTGCTTTTGGTGCCGGTATTTTCTTTGCGGCATATGCATTATTTGGTATTCCCGCTAACTTAATTTTAAACAAAATTGGTGCACAAAAGTGGCTGAGTATTACCACGGTAATTTGGGGCGTTCTGTCGGCAATGACCGGTTTTGTCACCAATGAAACGCAATTTATTGTTTTGCGTTTCTTGTTGGGACTTGGGGAAGCTGGTTTTTATCCAGGAATTCTATTACTAGCCTCAATTTATTTTCCCAATAATGTACGTGGGTCTGTAATTGGGATCTTTGTTCTAGGTGTACCTTTGGCATTGACATTGGGCTCGCCATTATCAGGTGCGTTACTGGAATTGCATGGCTGGTTAGGTCGGCCGGGTTGGTTCTGGATGTTTGTCATTGAAGGACTTCCTGCCGTTGTGATTGGTATTTTTGCTTTCTTTTATTTGGATGATAGCCCTGAAAAAGCCCGTTTTTTAACCGAAGAAGAGAAAAAAGCGCTAACTGAGCAATTAGCCAAAGAAAATGCAAAAACTGAAACCACATCGGTATTATCTGCACTAAAAAATATCAAAGTTTGGCACCTTGCACTGATTTACGGCACGATTCAAATTTCAGTATACGGTTTGATGTTCTTTCTGCCTTCCCAAGTTGCGTCCTTAATGGGAGAAAGTTTAGGCTTTAAACAATCCTTAGTTGCTGCCATACCTTGGGCTTGTTCTGCATTCGGAGTGTATTACATTCCTCGCTTTGCTGACCGCCATCCAACTCGTCGCATCGAAATTTCAGTACTGTGTATGTTAGCCGCAGCATTAGGTTTGGCATTGTCAGCATTTGCTAGCCCTGTTTTTGCTATTGCAGCATTATGTTTAAGTGCTGTTGGTTTTTTATCCGTTCAACCCGTGTTTTGGACGTTTCCTCCTCAGTTATTAAGCGGCCCTGCACTAGCAGCAGGAATTGGTTTCTGTACCACCATGGGGGCATTTTGTTCATTCCTCGCACCAATCATTCGCGTGGAAGTCGATAAAATGATGAATAGCAATACTGCGGGTATCGTGACATTAGCGGTGATCACAGTAGGTTGTGCCGTCTTAATCGCATTACTTAAAAAAAACACACATAACAAGAATCTCAACGCATTGTCATCTAACTAATGACAATTTTTAGGAAGGTGTGACATGCAAAAAATTCTCAAAATTGATGAGAGCGACAACCTAATTGTTGCCTTAAAAGACCTGCAAGCAGGGGATATTTATCACTGGGGAAGTGAAGACGTGACCCTCGTGACTGATGTTAAAGCAAAGCATAAATTTGCCATGGAAGCGATACCCGTTGATGGCATTGTTTCTATGTATGGCACAGCAGTAGGAAAAGCAACAAAGCCAATTGCAAAAGGTGAAGTTATCACAGTCGATAATATTCGCCACTATGCAGCCCCAGTTTCTTTAGAACAAGACGCACCGTACGAGTGGAATGCACCTGATGTATCTACATATCAAGGACGCACATTTAAAGGCTATGTACGTGAGGATGGGCGAGTGGGAACCGCAAATTACTGGTTAATTTTTCCATTGGTATTTTGTGAAAACCGCAATGTAATAAAACTTACAGATGCCTTAAATGAAGCATTAGGTTATACCAACAATAGTTTGAAAAACTTTGCGTTGGATTTAACCGCAGGGGAGCAAGGGGGAACTGTAAAACCTAAATTATTCCCACATATAGAAGGTGTCCGTTGTATTACGGTCACGAGTGGTTGTGGTGGAGCGACCTCTGACAGTAAAACGATGTGTGATGTGCTTGCTGCTTATGCGGACCACCCTAATGTCATCGGTATTACGGTATTCAGTTTGGGCTGTGAGAAAGCACAGCGTAAAATGTTTAAAGAGTCACTTGCTGCTCGTAACCTCAATTTTGCTAAACCTGCACTTTACTTTCGCCAGCAAGAGTGGAGTAGCGAAGAAGAAATGATGCAAACAGCGTTGAAGCAAACCTATGAGTTCATGAAGGCCGTCATACCGCAATCTCGTGTGGATGTTCCGTTGTCTCATTTAAAACTCGGTGTGAAATGTGGCGCTTCTGACGGTTTTTCAGGGATCTCGGGTAACCCTGCGATGGGGCTAGTTTCTGATTGGCTAGTGACTTTGGGGGGCGCATCAGGGTTAGCTGAATTCCCTGAATTGTGTGGTGCAGAAGGGGATATGGTGAAACGGTGTGTCTCTTTTGAGGATAAGAAAAAATTCTTAGATTTGATGGAACGTTATGAAAAAACAGCGAATTTCTTTAATACTACCATTGCCGATAACCCAAGCCCCGGCAATATTGCAGACGGGCTAATAACCGATGCGATTAAATCGACTGGAGCGGCTAAAAAAGGCGGAACTTCACCGATTAGTGCAGTGTGTGACTATGCAGAGCCTATGCCTGACAGTGGGTTATCCTTAGTTTGTACGCCAGGTAATGATGTTGATGCAGTCACAGGACTTGTTGCTGCAGGGTGTAATGTGGTTATTTTCTCAACAGGGCTTGGCACTCCTACAGGGAACCCGATTGTACCTGTTTTAAAAATATCGACGAATAGTGCCATTGCTGAGCGTCTATCAGACATAATTGATTATGATTGCGGGCCAATTATTGATGGGGTTCCATTACCGACAATCAGTAAAGGGCTATTTGAACGGGTAATTGATACGGCAAGCGGTGACTATCAGGTCCAAGCGGATCGCCTAGAACAGTTTGATTTCTTATTATGGAAACGGTCATTGGATTTATAATTAATATAAACCAATAAATGTAAAAATGTTGACGGGGCAAGTTCCCCGTCAACGATTTAATTCACATTATGCATTATCACGCTTTGCTTTTTGCAGCTTTTCATAAGCTGCCAGCAAGGCTTGATGCGCAGGAAGTGCTTTAAGTTCTTCGTCGATAGACCACAAGCCATAGAAGCATGATTCCCCAGCGATAGCGGCTGATGCAGCATCTACTGCCTCTTGCCCATACATACGCACAAATGCGTTGTAGTATTGCGCAGGGGCACGTTCTTCTTCTTGAGATAACAACAACAGGGTTTGCAAGCAACGATAATAATTTGCACGCTCGGCAGTAAATACTGAGCTATTGAAGTCTTGTGTCCATTCAACCCAAGCAAGTGCTTGTTCAAGATCACCGCCAGCTAGTGCCAGCATGGATTTTAACTCACCAATACGCAGGTTACTCCACCCATTGTCTTTACCTACTGCCAAACCAAGTAATTCACGAACACGGATAAAATCATCTAAACCGTCGTCATCTAATTGCTCGATAAGGGCAAGATAGTCTTGTTTTTCCCATTGGCTATCAGGTAGGTTGATAATGGTGTCACGTAAATAAGCGCCCATCGCGTTATTGGCGATATGTAAGTCTTCAACTGGGTAAATATCAGACATTCCCGGGACTAAAATACGGCAAGCATAGACACCCAAGTGGTTATAATCTGCAATATAGACTTCAGCATCTAATGTATTGAAAATACTGATAAGTGTTGCAAACTCTTCTTGGGTTGTACCTTTAAAGTTCCAATCTGCAAAGGCATAATCGGCATCATCTTTAAACAGATCCCAGCTAATTAAACCGCTTGAATCAATAAAGTGAGTTTCAAGATTCGTGTGCTCTGCCACTTCTTCGTCATCAAAGGTCGGTGCATTAAACACATCGAGGTCTTTTAAGCCACGACCTTGCAGTAATTCCGTGACGGTACGCTCAAGGGCAACACCAAAGTCAGGGTGAGCACCAAATGAGGCAAAGCAAGTCCCATTTTGTGGGTTAAACAACACCACACAAATTACAGGGTATTGGCCACCGAGTGATGCGTCATAACAGAAAATTGGAAAACCTTCTTTTTCTAAGGTTTCAACCGCTTCAACTACCGCAGGGTAGCGTGCCATGACGTCTGCAGGGATAGCCGGTAGGCTAATACTTTCAGCAATGATTTTATTTTTTACAAAGCGTTCAAAGACTTCGGAAAGGCCTTGTACACGAGCTTCGTTGGCTGTATTGCCCGCAGACATTCCGTTAGAAACATAGAGGTTGCCAACAATATTCATTGGAATATATACGGTTTGGTTGTCTGATTGACGGGTAAATGGCAGTGCACAAATACCGCGTTCTTCATTGCCAGATTGCAAGTCAATTAATTGGCTTGCGGCTAAGGCGTTGTCGGGGTCATAAAACTTAATCAAACGATTGTCTAATAACCCTTCAGGTAAGCTATCATCTTCGGTTAATGGGAACCATTTTTCATTAGGGTAGTGGACAAAATCCCCTTCAGCAATAGATTTACCTAGGTAGAAATCCGCAAAGAAGTAATTCGTTGATAAACGCTCAAAATACTCACCAAGCGCTGAGGCTAATGCAGCTTTCTTGCTCGCCCCTTTACCATTAGTAAAGCAAAGTGGGCACGCTTTATCGCGGATATGTACAGACCAAACGTTAGGTACAGGGTTTAACCAAGAGGCTTCTTCAATATCAAACCCTAATTTCTTTAATTTGGTTTGAAATGCATCAATGGAATCTTCAAGAGCGGCATCTTTGCCGGGAATAAAAGTTTGGCTCATTGTCAGTCACTTGTGAATAGAGTGTTTCAAACGGGCTATGATACGGATTTTTGCTGCAAGCCTCACGCTTTTTATTCATTCATAGATAAATCATCTTAAAATTCATTATTTATCCTAAAATAATTGTATAGGTCACATAAAATTCAGCACAATTCCACATAATAACCGAAGTTTATTAATGAAAGGAAAATAGGATGAAAAACAGAAATAAAGCGCTTTTGGCGACATTGGTTTCACTGTTTGCCGTATCCGCTATCGCTCAACCGAATATTACGGTATTGGCGACGGGGGGAACGATAGCAGGTGGTGGTGATTCAGCCACATCCTCCAGTTACCAAGCGGGTAAAGTAGGGATTGATGCTTTAATTAATGCGGTGCCAGAAACCAAAAAAATCGCTAATTTAAGCGGTGAGCAATTGGTGAATATTGGTTCGCAAGATATGAATGACCAAGTTTGGCTGGCACTGGCGAAAAAAATTAACCAAGACTGTGATAAAACAGATGGTTTTGTAATCACTCACGGTACTGATACTTTAGAAGAAACGGCATTCTTCCTTGATTTAACCACGCAATGTAAAAAGCCCATTGTCTTGGTTGGTGCAATGCGACCGTCAACGGCTTTAGGCGCTGACGGTCCTTTGAACCTGTATAATGCAGTCGTTTTAGCGACGGATAAGTCTGCTGGAGAGCGCGGTGTTTTGATGGCAATGAACGATAAAGTCGTGCAAGGCCGTAATGTGATGAAAATGAGCACCACTGAAGTACAAGCGTTTGATGCCGTTAATAGTGGGGCAGAAGGCTTTATTCATGATGGTAAAGTTACTTATTTCCAAGCAGCGCAACCTCGTAGTGACAAAGCGGCATTCGACGTCAGTAAGCTCGAAAAGCTCCCTGCGGTAGGTATCGTTTATAACTATGCCAATGCATCAGCAGCTCCTGTGAAAGCCTTGAGAGAAGAAGGGGTTGAAGGAATTGTAAGCGCGGGTGTGGGTAACGGTAATATGTATAAGACTGTCTTTGACGCTTTAGCAAAAGCAGCGAAAGAAGACGTGGTTGTCGTTCGCTCAAGCCGTGTACCAACAGGGTATACGACAAGAAATGCCGAAGTGGATGATAACTTATATGGTTTTGTTGCTTCAGAAAGGTTAAATCCGCAAAAAGCGCGCGTATTGCTGCAATTAGCCTTAACTCAGACTAAAGATCCTCAGCAAATTCAGGCATTATTCGAAAAATATTAATTATCAAAACGAGTATTTATTTCATACAGCGGGGTGCAGTAGCCTGTACCCCGTTAGTTTTGCTGTGACAATAAGGCAATATTATTGAATGCTCGAATTACACAATGTCATCGATAACGCCACCATCAACACGTAAGGCTGCACCGGAAGTCGCTGAGGCTTGTTTAGAGCAGGTATAAACTACCATATTCGCGACTTCTTCGACAGTCGCTGTACGTTGGATTACAGAGCTTGGGCGGTGGGCCATTACAAACTCTTTTGCTAGGGTTTCAATCGACTTCCCAGTTCTCGCGGCTTCATCCTCCATCATATTGGCAAAACCGTCAGACAGTGTTGGTCCTGGCAAGACACTGTTTACAGTAACACCTGTGCCCGCAACAGATTTAGCGAGCCCCCGAGAAAGGGAGAGCATTGCTGTTTTAGTCACGCCATAGTGGATCATATCCGCAGGGATATTACGCGCCGATTCCGATGAGATAAAGACTACTCGACCCCAACCTTTTTTCACCATTGCAGGGAGAAGGGCTCTGGATAAACGCACAGCGGACATCACATTTGTTTGCCAGTAATTATCCCAGCTTGCATCATCCATTGTATAGAAATCTTCTGGCCCATAGATACCTGCGTTATTAACTAAAATATCAATTTCACCAATTTCGCTAAGTAGTTTATCAACGCTTTCAGAATCACTGACATCTGCGATAGCAGGAAATACTTTGGCGTTGGGTAATTCTTTTTTCAAGCGAGAAACGGCATCATTAACGCGTATATCGTTACGGCCATTAATCAAAACTTCTGCGCCACAATTCGCGAGGCCTTTAGCAATTGCATAACCAATTCCAGCTGTTGATGCACTGACTAATGCGCGTTTGCCTGTTAAGTCTATTTTCATTTACGAACTCTTTATATTGAAAAGGAGAATTCATAATAGCAAATGATAATGCGGTGCTTTTCTTATTAATGCTGTACATTTTATTTGATTATTTGTTGATAAATTTTATAGCTGTGTATGTTATTTTTCAGCATAACAACATTTATCCTAATTATTTGACTCAGCAATCTGATCTATTTTAAGGCAATTAGGTCAATGTGGTGATAGAACTTAGCGAATTCCTGCAAAATAGACGAAATTAAGGAACAATTGGTTAATTTATTGATTTTATCTTAAACACTTCTTTATATGTATTCCATACATATTCTTTATATTTATCAATCAATTACTTTTTATTTTTAGCAAGGTCATCATCGGTGATAATGACAGTTAATTAAAATTAATGTGCCGTTGATCATATTTTGGCAACAAAGCCTGTTTCTGTGTTGATAATTCGCGTTGCAAAAAATAGGCTAAATACATCGCAAGAGGTATAACTCATTGTGAATATTTAGATTTAAATGGAAAGTTAAATCGTATTTCGGCCGAAAAATAAAATTAAAAAATATTAGAGGAATACAAGAATGGTTAATAAAAATGTCAATACTGGCAGGAAATTGCTCGTCTTAAAAATTGCGATTGCGATGCTTCCTATCGGCTACCAGCCAATCATGCATGCAGAGCAATTTCTTGAAGATTCAAAACTAACTGGTGGCCTTTATTACTGGCAACGCGATCGTTCACGTAAAGATTTAGACCCAAATAGTGATAAATATAAAAAGTATGCGGATAATCTTAAACACTCAACGTTTAATGCCAGTCTCGATTTCTCATCCGGTTATTTTCAGGACATCATCGGGCTAGATTTAGCGGGTTTTACCGCTATTGAGTTATCAAATAGTGGCCCAGCTGCACCCAATGAAATCGGCTTTAGTGATGCGAAATCACGTTGGGATGAAAAATGGACTGGAGATCGTAGTGGTGTGACTTTTTATAAGGCTGCTGCAAAATTGAAATATGGCCCTTTTTGGGGGAGAGGTGGCTATATTCAGCCTACGGGGCAAACTTTACTCGCATCCCACTGGAGCTATATGCCGGGTACATATCGCGGGTTAGAGGTAGGCGGGGTGTTTGATTTTGAGCAAAATGGTGAACTCAGTATGTCCTATATGTGGACCGACCGCTATAAAGCACCTTGGTACCGTAGCATGTATGACTTCCGTGAAGCGGATGGTGAAACTGGGATCAGTTATTTACACTCAATTGGCTTTAAATATGACTTTAAAAACAATTTAGTCTTAGAAGGGGCATATGGGCAAGCTAAAAGCTATATGGATCAATATTTTGCCAAGGTTTCCTATGCAGTTCCTGTTGTTGACCGTGACTTACGTATGTCTTATCAATTTTATGGTGCAAAAGATAAGGTTTCAGGGGGGGGAGTTAACGATGTTTATGACGGTTTAGCTTGGCTGCAAGCGATGACACTCGGCTACACTTACGATGAATTTGATTTTAAATTAGAAGGAACCTATGTAAAAGCCAAAGGTAACCAAGGTTATTTCCTACAGCGGATGACCCCCGGTTGGGCAACATCAAATGGTCGTATGGACATTTGGTGGGATGGCCGTTCGGATTGGAATGCTAATAATGAAAAAGCCGTTATGGCCGGTGTCATGTATGATTTAAAAAATTGGGACTTAGCTGGATGGAAGGTTGGAACCTCATATATTTATGGATGGGATGCTAAACCAAGTACCAATAGCCAATATGCTCAGGATGTACGCTTAAAAGAAAGCGCATGGAACTTTGATATTTTATATACCGTACAGTCAGGTCGAGCAAAAGATACATTATTTAAATTGCATTTTACCAAGTATGATAACCATACAGATATTCCGAGCTATGGCGGTGGTTACGGAAATATCTTCCAAGATGAAAAAGATATTAAATTTATGGTGATGATGCCATTCACGGTATTCTAATTAGTAAAATCCTTTAGTAGCAATGGCTGCTATAAAGAAACTATAGCAGTCATTTGCCCTGATAGCTAAAGGCTTATCATATATTTTTAATATTGAATGGAATATTAAGACAAGAATAAACACTTATATTAAGAGTTAAAAACAAGGTGAATTTATTTACCTTATTTTGTTTTTTTATTACAAGGATACGTTATTTACACTTTCATTGAGTATAAGGGTATCTTGTTTTAATTTATCTTTTAATACGGTAACTTTTTCTGATTGATGGGGTGGGTTTTTAACTTGTGCTTGGCCAGATAAAATCCCCCCTTTTTTAATTGATAAACTACTGTAATGGATAGTACCGTGGATTTCCCCATTATTTTCAATACAAATAGTATCAGATAAGCATTCACCTTCAATACGACCATTAACCACCAGTTCTTTGCAGGTGATATTTCCCGTAACTTGGCCGTTTAACATAACTTTAACCGTATTTTCTTTTCCTGTTATATTTCCAATGACTTTCCCATAGATATGCACTTGCTCATTAGACGTAATATTTCCTTCAAAAATAACGTCCCTAGAGATAATCGTATTCGATTTTTCTTCACTAATAGTCGGAGTTGACAGTGTTATTTGTTCTTCTATTTTTGTAGTCACTTCAGGCTCATTACTTATAGAAGGGGACGTCGCTGTAGGCGTGGGCTTGTTTTGTCTTTTGGTGAACATTTTACTTACCTTTTTTTGATTGAAGTATACGATCAAGAACAGTATTGATAATACAAACGAAAATAAGGTGATAGACGAATAGCTAAAAAACCACCCTATTAAAGTAAGAAACCAGAAGAAAAAACTTGTATTGAGAAAAAGATAGGTTTTTTTCATCAGTTAATCTCTTACAAATTACTCAAGTACTCAATTAGTTTAGTCAATAAATGTAATTACGCATTTAAATGATGATTTAACGTTATGACTACATTTGGATCATTAACTCTCTAATTTGGAGTTGAAATTATAGTAAGGTAATTAAATAATTTTAAATAGTATGAAGTGTTTGGAATCATCTATGATGTTATTTATATACCACTTTGATATGTAAAGTATTATTCTAGATAACGGAATATATTTATCTCTGAAATAATATAAGGGTTTTAATTTGAATTGCAACTATTATAGTTTTTATAAAAATATTGCATTATTGCTAAAATACAGTGATAAATAATAGTGTTTAAGTTATTTACTAGCAATTATCACTCATCGAGTAAAAAAAGCTAATATCAATACTTAAAATAAAAAACCCTGATAAAATTGTATTATCAGGGTTTTGGCATTTTTAACCATGACGTTTCATCGACGATGGTTGAATACTATTACTCTTTTGCTTCGTGTGCGTCAGCATTGTCACGGCAATCACCATCTGCGCAATGACCATATAGATATAAACTATGGTTAGATAGTTTAATGCCATGGCGAGCAGCGATATTCTTTTGGCGGGTTTCAATGGATTCATCAGTAAACTCAATCACTTTTCCACAATCTAAACAGATTAAATGGTCATGGTGATGTTGCTGAGTTAGTTCGAATACAGATTTACCACCCTCGAAGTTGTGACGGGTTACGATACCGGCATCATCAAACTGGTTTAACACGCGGTATACAGTTGCTAACCCGATCTCTTCACCCATATCGATCAGCTTTTTATAGAGATCTTCCGCACTGACGTGGTGGCACTCAGGCTCTTGAAGTACTTCCAAAATTTTTAATCTTGGAAGAGTGACTTTGAGTCCAGCATTTTTCAATGCTTTATTGTTGTCTGTCATGCGGGTTTGTCCTGTATCTTAAATCATAAATTTAACAATAATGAGACATTTTTAACATCAATACAGTTGTCTTCTAAACTGATTTACAATTATAGGCATGGAAAATAAAAATAGAAACCATGCATTGTCTCATTATTTTGATAATCTCTTGAGAACCTATCCTATTAGGATACCTTATCGGTTATTTTAGACTACGCCACTGGCTTAGGGGGTTCATTTTGTGTAAGACAGTGGTGTAATCTATGGGTAAGGATTCTTTATGCAGTCTATCAGCCTAAAATTTCAGCTAAAGACATTTCTTCAGAGATTTGTTTTACCCATGCATCAACACGTTCATCAGTTAGCTCAGGTTGACGATCTTCATCAATAGCTAAACCAATAAAATGGTTGTCATCTGCCATGCCTTTGGATACTTCAAAGTGATAACCTTCTGTTGGCCAATGACCAACAATAACAGCACCACGTGGTTCGATAATATCGCGGATCGTACCCATAGCATCACAGAAATATTCAGCGTAGTCTTCTTGGTCTCCACAACCAAATAAGGCGACAAGTTTACCTTCGAAATCAATCTCTTCGAGAGTAGGGAAGAAATCATCCCAGTCACATTGGGCTTCACCATAATACCAAGTTGGAATACCAAGAAGTAGAATGTCAAAAGCTTCAATATCTTCTTTGCTGCATTTCGCGATATCGTGAACTTCTGCTACATCTTTGCCTAATCTTTCTTGGATCATTTTGGCAATATTTTCTGTGTTACCTGTGTCACTTCCGAAGAAAATGCCTATGACTGCCATAAAGTGATTAACCTCTTGTTTTTCTAAGAGAGCTAGAGGTGAAAATTCGCCTTCTATAGCCCGTTTAGAACGAAAATAGATAGAATATTACGCCTTATTTTGGCGAAAAAATGTTGCTAAGTCTGTCAAATTTGTGTGATTTATCAAGATAACGTTACTTGAGTATTGATGTATCAACATGTTCAAGTTGTGACATCAAAATTTCTTCGATCAATTCACTACGGCTTATATTTTTATCTTCAGCTAACTGATTCAATACCGCGACAGCGTCTTCGTTCAGTTTCAATTCAACTCTGCGCAATCCCTTCACTTTATCTCGTTTCAGTTGGTTGCGTTTGTTGATCCTCAGTTGTTCATCCCGTGATAGCGGGCTTGTTTTAGGTCGCCCAGGCCTTCGTTCCTCAGCGAACAAATCTAGTGTCGTTCGATCCGTTTGTTCTTTTGCCATGTCTATAACTGCTAAAAGGGTGTGCCAGTAATTCAGCGCGCCATGATACCCTAGCTAATCCCCTTGTGCTATAGCTTCATCAATGATGATTGGGTTTAATTGATTGTAAAATGAGCGCTTTTGGTAAAAAAGCACCACTTGCTATAAGCGTGATGCTTTTTTATTCGTATTATTGTGTCTGCTGGTGCCATAAATTGGCGTATAAACCATTTGATTTGAGTAAGTTTTCGTGGGTATCCATCTCGTGTACTTCTCCTTGGCAAATCACACATATCCTATCAGCGTGCATAATCGTATTTAGCCGATGAGCAATGCTAATGACGGTTCTTCCTTGAGTAATTAATGGCATATTCTCCATAATGGCGGCTTCTGACTCGTAATCTAAAGTTGAAGTGATTTGGAATTTTGGATGTGTAAAATTAATCGTTGTACATCAGCCAGTTAAAAGTGTTAGATGTGGCTTTTGACTGGCTTCATTCTTCGACTGTGTCGAAATTGTGACGTGCTCACTATATTTGGTTAAATGTTGACCACTAAAGTGTGCGTATTTCTGAACCATTTCTAATGTCTCCCATCCTCCCATTTCTTTAAGTACCATGAGTGGAGTTCCACTTTGTGCGTGCCAACTTGCCCATGTATGTCTGAGGTCGTGAAAAGTGAAATCAGTTATGCCAGAATCAGCTAAAGCTTGATAGTAGCATTCACGATAGTGACAACTTCTTCGTTTCCCGTCGTTTGAAAAAACATAGTCACCATCTTTTTCAATTCCATTTAGAATTTCAATGGCCACATCATTTAGCGGTACTGGTCTGGCTCTCCCTGACTTTGCATTATCAGCCGTTACATGTGCAACTCTTCTGTCTAAGTCCACGCTCTTCCACTTAAGCGATAATATCTCGCTTTTGCGCATTCCAGTAAGAATGGCGATTGACACAAAATCTTTCATCCACTTAACTTTGATGTTAGACAGTAGTAGTTCAGCCTCCCACTTCTCTAACCATCGAACCCTAACCGTTGGCTCCTTCATTCTTGGGATGTACGATGACTTTAATATCCATCCCATCTTGTGAGCCAAAGAGAAAGCACGCATAATAAACGAGCGATATCTATTTTGCGTTGCGTTGGATAGCTTCCTCTTTGTCTTTGGGTTATACAGTGGTAATGAGTTGGCTATTTCATCGCTCGTTATAGTCGATATTTTTCTACCCCTAAATATTTGCTGAAAGTAATCCGCATAGGCAAGTTTCGTTTGGTATGTTGATTGCCCTTCAGCGTCTTTTAAAGTGAGTAACATCATTTCTTCAAATGACCTATCTGGCGTTTTATCTAGCTTCTCCATCTGCCATAGGTCATGTTTTAACTTGTCATGATACTCTTGGGCTTTGACTTTATCCTCCGTGCCAGCAGGTTTTCTAATTCTTTCTCCGCTTGGTGCTGTAACGTCAACCCAGTACTTCTTGCCTCTTTTGTAGATCGGCATGTTTTTCTCCCACTACCGACTACAGCCAGCCGATAGATATTATTATCGTTAAACTGCGCCTGTTCAAACTTTTTCAGGCTTTCCTTGTTTGCACGCCATGAGCCACCAACTTTAAACATATAGTATTTCGATGGCTTTCTATAGATAGTGCCTTTTGATAAGTTCAGTAGCTTTGAGTATTCTTCTACCGTGTAATATTTGTCATCCACTATTAATCTCCTTATCTATGCTATTGACGTACCAAATTAGCCACATGATTGGTGGAAACTTTTTGTGTTCTTTTGTGAGTGTTAATTGAAACTTAGGAAGGTAATCTTTGAGTATTGCTGTGCTTTGTTTATCGCTGAGTTTTTGAGTTGCTTTAATTTGTCTCTGCATTCCCTTGCTATCTTTCTGCGTCCGTTCTCTAATATCTGCTCATTCATATCCTCTGTCTTTTATTTCTCATTGTTACCATATAAGACTTTTGACAGTTTTGAATTTCGACAGGGTAGATATTCTTTCCTATCTTTATTTTGTGATTAACGATTATTCCTGTTCTGTTGTGATTCTTTTTGCGGGCTTCCAATGCCGCATTAATAGCTATCCTTTCTGTGGGCGTGACTTCGCCGCGAATTATTAATTTCATAATTCACCTATGCTATTTTCCATTCATTAATAAATACACTTCCATAGCAATCCGATAATAACTATCACCATTAATTTCTATGCAGTGGTTATTAAATTGACGAGCTGACCAAGTGCTATTGACTCGCACCATGCTGATGCCATTCTCAATAATAATCGGCATTGCATCGGATGGATTGTTGCATGGGTCATAAGTCATACACAACCCCTTATCATCCGTGACGTATCTTTTGACTAATCCTGTATGTGCGCACCAACCGTAATTGCCGTCCGTTAACCTGATTCTTGCAACCTTTTTATTAATCTCGAAGTCAGATAGTTTGGTGTATTTATTCATTGATTAACTCCAATTCATCAGATTGATAATAATCTACAAAGCCTTCTTCGTTTTCTATGCAGATAGAAGTTGTATCGATTCCTATAATTACGCACGGTTCATCTGGCGCAATCCAATTAGAGTCATCCACTACTGGAGTGACTTTATCGCCTACTTTAAATTCATCTTCCATGAATCACCTCGCCACAAACTATCTCAACATCCCGCACATGCATTATCTGCATAGCACGGCTCTCGCATTCTTGCTGTGTGTATATTTGCTCAGATACAGGCACAGCAGAACCCTGTATTAGCATGAGTAATACATATCAGATTATTTGCATGGTTATTTACTTTTGAATTAAATCAGCACGAATATATAACGTGTCAGTTGGATGAATTCTATCTGAACACCAAGTTACATCATCACTACGTAAATTAACTGGAAATTCAGGTTTATTTTCCTCCTCTGGTTCAGGGTCTACCTGTAGCCATATTAATTCTGGTGCGGTAGGACAATTAATACTTTCTGGTAAGTTATTAATTAAACTCTCGCGTGATGCTTGCCATACATCGAATAGATTTATCGTTGATGATTTATTCTTACTGCGCCACTCTTCAAATTGCTGCCTTGATTTATCCATTATCATTAACCTGCTTTTTTAATTTATTTAATTCATACGAATAACTATTAAGTAGCATCCTATTTGTTCTGATTGCAGCCTTAACATTTTCTGCTGTCGTATTTGTTAATGACATTATTTCAGAGCCGTGCGCTTCTTCCATTTGCGCTAACAAGCAATGAAATTCAGCGGCTAATTCTGGTATTGATTTATCCATCACTCCGCCTTTCTATATCCAGCTTGATAAAGCAGGTTGGCAATATCTGTAATGTCAGTTTTTACCGCATACCCTTCAATCAATCGAATAATTTCTTTGATTTCCTTTTCTGCTATTTCCTTGCGTTTTTCATCTGCTAATTGCTTTGCTAAATCCGAGCAGTCAAAGCAAATATTTGCTGCCTGACCTTGGATTAAATTGTCTTTGCCGACATTGCCACCGCAAAGGTTGCAAACATTTTTAGGGTCTGGCTCTGGTACGATAAATTTCATAATTTGTCCGTGGTGCGTGAAATCGTTCATATTCATTCCTCTTATCGCATCTATTTAATCGATATGATTAAAATAATTCATCATTGTTTTTAATTTATGACCTATAGTTAATTTGAACTTTCTAATTATTTTTGTAGTCCTCGCCGATACTCCCTGTGTCGGCATTTTTTTATCTAGCTTCCTTGCTAAATTCCATGCCTTAACTATTCTTAAACTGCATACACAGATAAATTATAAGTTTCATTCCTGCACGTCCCCTTGCCGCTCTCTCTGGGCGGCTTTTTTTATTCATTGCATCCCTGCGAGTTAAATTAATCTTCTGTTAAATCAATAGCGTCATCAATAACACTTTGCTTAACTGCGTAATAACCATCTTCACCATTGAGCGTTATTTCTTCCGTATTGGTGTAGATGCTGATAATCGCTTGTTTCAACTTCGCGTTCTCTTCTTGTAACTGTTCAGTAGTCATATCTATCTCCTGTTTGCATCCTTGCACTGAGTAATGGTTATATCCTTTGGTTAAATCACATAGGGAAGGGTCAGAAGGGGCGGTGTGGACTACAATGATTGGAAGAATGGCAATAATTCACCTTCTTCTATTTTGTAATCTGCCCATTTACTAGCTAGTGTTTCTGGAATCGATATTGTTGATACGGTGGTAACAATTTCATTCGGCATGAGAAAAATATGCTCAGTTTCATTGCCATCATTAAGAGCGTACAAGACAAAAAAGTCAGCGGTGTCTTTTTGTTTATTGATGCAATAACCCCACCTTGGAGCCGAATGACGAACTCCGTTAACTCGCTGATATCTCTTTATTCTTGAAGTTTTCACGTCCACTGTTACATTCCCAATAGTGAAATCGATATCCGCCTGATACTTCAAGTCATTATTGTCTATAGCTATTGGAACTGCATTCTTAAACTTTTGCTCACCAATAACCGCTATTCTATCTGTAACTGAACCATATCTAGCTTTATCGCCAGTTACTGGATAATCCGCCTTCCTTAGCGTGCTGTATACCGTTTGCCAAGGCATACCTAGCTCCATGCCAACTAACTTAAGGTTTTTATGTCGAGAGTAACTTTCTATACATAATTGCGTATTATCCATGCTTGATTCCTTCTAAAACGGGATTATGTCATCATCCCAATCCATCGGTGGCTCATTCTGCGGCACTTGCTGGCGTTGCTGCTGAGGTTGTCTCGCTGGCTGTTGGCTTCCTGCCTTATTGCTGTTGCTTTCTTTTCTATTGCCTAGAATTTGGATTTCTTTGACTTTAAAAATAGTAGAGCTACGCTTTTGCCCTGTTTGCTTATCTTCCCACTCCTTGACTTCAACTTTGGCAGTGATACGCACCTGAGTTCCTTTCTGTGCGTTTCTATCCATGTATTCCGCTGAACCTCCCCAAGCTTCACAGCGAACCCAAGTGGTTTTATCAATCCATTGCCCGCTGTCATCTTTTCGAGATTCTCCAATAGCTACTGAAAACTGCATTATTGCTGAACCATTAGGAATGTAGCGCAATTCCAACCCGCCAATCCTGCCAGTAAAGTTGCATTGGTTCATATCAGCCATTAGCTTTCTCCATATCTTCCTTTCTGGCTTTGTATAGCGTTTCTAGTTTCTCTAGGCTATCTACATCGCCTGTGAATTTCTTTTTCAACCATTCGTATGAATCATCAAGTTTTTTTGAGTCCATTGAGTCAATTTCTTGATTAAATCGAGTAAGGTAATCCATGTTTGTTTTTGGTTTTTCAACCTCAAGTTTTTTAACCCGATGTTCAGCCCGCTTCCCTCGTGAAACAGAAAGCATTAGAGAAAAATCACCTTCAATGTCGCTCATTGCGTGAACTTTTATCCCACCGACAGCAACACCGCCAAACTTAACGTTCGGGTCGCCTTTGAGAGTTAGCGATTTACCAACCCATTCATGACCATTATTTCCCCAGCCATCAATTAACACTCTACGCATTGATTTTGATGGCTTATATGGGCGACCGTCATAACCAACGAGGTCGATAAATACTGGTTGGTCTTTAGAGCCTTCTCTTACTGATTTGATAGTTGCTGTTATCGGGGTGGATTGAACATCTTCAAAGTTAAGTTGATCTGACTTTGGAATGATTGTGCGTGATAAGTCCATTAGAGATACACCTCATCGTCTAAATATTCATCATCGAATAAGTAATTAGGAACATTGATTTCACTCGGCGGCAGAACTATTCCTTCAGTTCGTAGTGATTCATCATCAATGCATTCTTTAATTTTGCGTAATGCTTCGTGCATGTGCTTATAACCAAGTTCCAGCGATTCCGTGCCGATGTAATACATGCAGTTGGTATAAGGTGGTTTATTTTGAAGTGCAAAGAAGCAAAACTGGTCTAACTCAATCCCTGTAGTTAGCCTTAAAACGTACAGATAAAAGGCGGCTTGAATATGGTAGTGATATTTACCGAATGCCTGACTAAAACCTCGCTCAGTTGCATCCATGCAACTTTTGACATCAAGCGGGTAAGGGTGGGAGTCTGATAATCTATCGAACCGACATTTAAGCCTTAATCCAGTAATTGGGCATGTAGCAAACATCGATACTTCTGATTTTCCCTTTGCCGCCATGTAATCCATAAAATCGGTATTCATCTTTGCCGACTCAATCATTCGTGTGATTGTTTCTACTTCGCCATTAATTAGAATGTTGTCGGCGTTGTAGGTTTTCGCTAGCTCCTTATATTCCTTGGATGCGCGAGTTTTTATGTCTGGCTCAAGTATGAAATCCCTTTCAAATACTTCAGGCTCTAGTAATGCTGCATGAATTGCTGTTCCAATCTGTGCCGATTTACTTCCTTTAAATGGGTTAAAATACAGATTGGCAGGGCTAACACTGATGGATTTGACTGACGTTGAGCCTATCGCCTCATCTTTGTGATAGTCTTCATTACTCAGCCCGTAAATAATTCCCTCTCTCACAATAACCTCCTTTCGATTTTTGCAGCCTCAAAAAAAGCGTTCCATGCTTCATCTGATTCTTGAGTGGTCATTTTCTGTATTACCGATGAGGGAAGGGCATCATAAAACCGCTGAGCCATTTCATTAATTAGCTCATCATCCTGATTTGCTAGGTGCTCACGGTCTGGAATGGTGACGAAGTTTTCATGCTCTGAAATTCTCATGCTGCGTCCTTACGTGCGCTTAATTTGCTAACTTCAATCATGAGTTCATCCATGTATTCACGATTGACCAAGTATTCAGCTAACTCATTCATGCTCCACGGGAACAACCCTAGAACCGTTTCAAGCCCTCCGCTGGCTTCGATGTGGGTTATGTTTTTATGAGCGACGACAGGGCGGTTACGCTCGCATCGGAATGAGGATTGTTCGCTTGTTACTGTTAGTGTTTCCATGTGCACCTCTGTAATATTTCTCTGCTAACTTCATGCCTTTTTTCCATGCTGTGTTGCTGCTTTCACGCAAAGCTACGCCGCCCCATGCTTGAGCGCGGGTTAAAGTCCGTTTATTCATTTGGTTATCTCGTTAATAGAGGTAATAGAATTGCAGCCATAATGATTAATGCTGCGTAGTAATAGCTATCGCCCATGCGATGACCTCACATAGTTATTTAAAGTGTTCTGGTGTTGGTGCGGTGGGTATTAGTAATTCATTGTCATGTGGGGGATTTGGTTACTAGCAACTAGCTTAATAAATTCAGTCGCTAATTTTTCATCAAATCCGTTACTGACTAATGCTTGTAATGTTTCTTGGTTGTACTTGCGGCGATGTTCTTTATCTTCTTGACGCTTCGCATCTTCCTGACGCTTACGTTCTTCTTCTGCCAGTCGCGCTTGTTCAGCTTCATGAGCTTTCTTGCGTTCAGCTTCGATAGCGGCTTGTTTATCGCGCTCGGCTCGTTCCTGAGCCTCTTTAGCATCACGCTCTGCCTTTTCCTGAGCTTCTTTCGCTGCCTGCTCTGCACGTTGAATAGCTTCCTGCTTTTCACGCTCTGCGCGTTCTGTGGCTTCCTTTGCTTTGCGTTCGCGCTGTGCTGCTGCTTCGATTTCTTGCTGTGCTTTTTGTTCTGCTGCTAATCTTGCTTGCTCTGCTGCTTGTCGCTTTAACTCTTCTTCGTGTGCAATACGTTGGCGTTCTGCTTCGGCTTTAGCTTCTGCTAAATCACGGTCGAATTTCTCATTCATGAGCAGGGCGATTTCATGGTCTGACTCGATGCGCTCAGCAAGTGCCTTATCGAAAGCCGTATTCATCTCTAACGCTTCTTCGTGCCACGCTAACATTTGTTTTTCTGCCTCGATTCTCTCTTGCTCGGCTTCCCACTCGGTTAATGGTTGGCGAACTTTATCGCGCAATGTATCAAAACGCTCTCGTACAGTTCGGCGATTAGCATCGATTAGCTTTGGTATTTCTTTTAACTCTGCTACCAAGTCTTTACCGAGCCCATCAAGGTAAGTTTTTGATTGAGCGACTTTATAAGCCAGCGAAGCAATTTCCTTGCGACCTTTGGCGGTGCTAACATCAGGAATAAAAGAATTAACTTCTTGCTCTACTTTACGAATGATATCTTCGACGCTATCCGATGACTTAAATACTTCAATCGCCGTCGATTTCTCAATTACGACTAATTCATTTGCCATTTCCTATGTTCCTTATGTGCGTATTCCTCACTATTAATAGCGATATGAATGATTAAGTGGTGGGCTACTGCTGACCGAGGGCTTTTGCGATTGCTAAATGCGCCAACACGGCAGGGTGATTTGGTTCAATATCAATTAAATGTTTAATGACGGCGTTTTGTGCTTCTTTTCTTGTTTCGAACCCTTTGCTCCAATAAATTGCATCATTACCGCCATACGCATGATATCCATTTCCTAGGCCAGTATCCCATATAGCGAAGCTGCCAGATTTTGTATGTAATTCTTCCCAGAGGTTAAACTCTAAGTAACCTGGGAACATCATTGTTCCATCGAATTTAACATCCCGAGTATCTTCCCACATGTAATCTGCTGCCTGAATCAAAGCCTCCAATAACTCTGGTGCTGCTGCGATTAGATGGGAGTCTGCTTTCTGATTGGCTGTTGTGATATCTAAATAAACATCACCAATTGTCACGCCGTGAAAAGTTGTCATTATTTCATTGGCATTTCTTACGGTGTGTTTCCAAGGTGCTGACGTGTGCTTAAACTCCATATCACCCCCTAGCCTTTAACATTGCATCTGCAACAAGATACGCGTCCCGCGATACCCATTCAGCTGATTTGTCATTGACGTTATCAAGCTGAGCAGGATTGGCTAAAATTCCCTGCATAGCCTTAGCAGCAAAAAAATCGCGCAATGTCGCATCACTCACCATTTCTACGCGAATTGATGCATACTCGTATTGTTCTGTCATACTCCCTCCGTTATTAACTAGAGATACTCAATTTCCCAAGTAGGGTGATAAATATCTGCTGACTTATCACCGTCCATTTTAATTTTTAACTTTCCTGCGTGGGTGCCAATTATCGTTCCTTCTCTGGCTTCTTTACTGCCCGTATATCGAACGCGGTCGCCTTTTTTGATATTTAAACCGTAAGTCTCATTTATGTAATCGAACATATCTCTATCTCCTATCTATTAATCACCAAGCCATTCAAGGTATTGCATCTCTTGAATAACTCGCTCGTCTGTTGGCTCTCGATTCTCTTTATTGCACTCCTTGCAATTAGTTGCCGCTACTGGTTGCCCCATGCAGCCACATTCACGACCAGAGCAACAGGTAATAAACTCAATGCCATCTTGGCAATATTTGTTGCTACATTTCATTGCAACTCCTATCTATTAATCAACTCACTAACCTATTGATAATCCACACTCTCGCAGTGGACGCGCTCATGCCCTTGAGTTCATGCCGCTCAATCGCCGCTAATAACTGGTGCGTATTTGGCTTGTACGCTGCTTTACCAGAGCTATTTGTAATATATGACCCTTGACCCGTCGCTACACAGGCTAGCAATCATGCTACTCAGGGGTTAGTCACTACCTAACCTTTGCCGCTATGCAACTGCGGTTTGTCCGCTTTACTTGTTACATAAATCCTCCGATTCAAACGGTTCTTCTATCTCTGACGCCACCGCTTTAACGCCAATCAAAATTTATCTATCTCTAATTAATGAATTTATTAATAAGCATCTAAACATCTACCATTGCTCAGTAACCACAGTCTCGCTGTGTTCTTTGCGTTACTGCCTACATAGGATTTACTTGTCTACCTATGGTCTAAGGTGCTAACAATGCGCCGTGGTGTTCAGCCATGACGGATATATGTTTCTCCTTGTGAAGTTACCTCACCACAGCCCACCTTGATGGACTGTAATTAGTTAACTGTGACCGACTTTCTGCTGCTCAAGTGCCCTTGCTATCATTGCAGTTGTGCGTATAGCCCATTTATCAATAATTACTCCGTTTTCCTTCACTAGAGCCATTTCCTCTGGTTTAATCATACACTCCGCATCAAGTTTGCAGCCTTTGCATTTTTTGAACTGGCTGCACCATTCGCTAGTGTCAATAGTCGTATTCATACGGATAGTCCTGATATTGACGCATGTCATCGTCTGGATGCTCGTCGAATTCTTCGATATCTTTTTCCATATCTATCCCCTTGCTGTGATGCTTCCATCACTCATAATCGGCTTGCGTAGCCGTGGTTGTTTGCGTGTATCGCATTCCTGCGAACGTTTCTGATCTTCGCTAACTGAGCATCAGTAGCATCTTTGTGATACTTGCCGATGTGCATAACTGGTAATCGCGGGTCAAATGTCCTTAGACACAACGGACAGGTAACTTTCGTTTTCATGCGCTGCTCCTATCAAATGACTTATGCAAATATTGTTATTTCATAAGTAATCTGTAGTGCATCTCATTGCCGCTCTTCCAACTTCGCATACTGCCCTGAGCCCGCCGAGTGCCCGACGCATGGTTTAAAGTCGCGCCGTTCGACTATCTTTTATCTCTGGTTGCCCTTCGATGTGATTAAATATACCTGTAGGTAATTTAATTGTAAATACCCAAAGGTAAACATTGCGTGCGAAGTTAGTTTACCTGCATGATTTTTCAGGTAATTTATTTTTAATTATTTTTGTTTAGGCGTAAAAAAAGCCCTGAAAAGGGCTTGATTATGAGAGATAGGTAAACTATCCGTGGAATTTATACTTGATGGATTGGCTAACGAGCACTTTGGCCTGAATAAAAACCCCGTCAATTTCAGCTTCGCTCAGGTGCCATGTTTCGTATCTTGGGTTATCTGAGATGATAGCGAGCTTCTTGTACTGCATTTGAAGGCGCTTAATGTAGAGTTGGTTATCTAAAACAAAAACGTAAATACCGTCACCGTCGAAATGATTAACGGTCATATCAACAAATATCTGATCTCTAGGCTCGAATGTCTCTGACATAGAGTCGCCTTTTACGGTGATCATCTTTATCGTGCTTGCTGGTCTGCCGCCAAATAGACGCTTGGCTTCTTCATCGGAATACTCAATAGCTGTGATGGTTTCTATAAACTCATCAAGCACCATTACGCCAGTTCCTGCGCTAGCTTCCACATCAAGAACTTCAACCTTATATGATCTGGATGGCTGCGGAATTTCTGATTCAACAATGCCATCCATCCACCCAGCAGGCAACCCTAAAGCATCCTGAATAGCTAAAACCATCTTGTCACCTATTCGCTTATATCCAGATTTGCTAGGCGGGTAGAGCATTCTGGATACATAGGATTTGTCTTTACCAATGGCGCGTGCAAATTCCTCTTGCGTCTCATAACGAGCAACAAGCTCAGCCAGTTTTTGGCGTCTTTTTTCAAATAATTCAGTTTCTGCGTTCATAAGTAAATCATCTATCAAAAATACCTGCTGGTAAATTGCCTGTAGGTATTGATATTTAATTTACCTACAGGTATATTTATTTCATGTTTAGGTAAACAAGGACAACAAATGGAACAATTACGGATATTCCTAAATTCCCTTTCTGTTTCTGAGCAAGAGAAGTTTGCTAAAAAATGCGGGACTTCAATTGGTTACCTCAGAAAAGCTTTAACAAAGGGCTCAAAGCTAGGAGCCGCTTTATGTGTGGCAATTGAAGTTAACAGTAATTCAAAAGTAACCAGAAAAGACCTGTACCCAGATGACTGGGAAAAGAACTGGCCTGAGCTGGCAGCGTAATAAAGTTTAAAAGCAAATCGTTTACTGAACGGCACAGTATATTGTCGGCCTCGAGGATCTGCCAAGTTGGATGGCTAAAAGTCGAATGAGAGCGAAAGAGACACTAGCTCGACAATATTTATCAACACACTCACAGGATCGTGAGCAACGGACTAACTACGTCAAAAGGAATTTAACAAATGGACTACGCAACAACACGCAAAAACTTCAATCAATTCGTATCAAATCATCTAATCGCTACGGCATTACAAGCATTGAGAACTAAGTCTCAGTCTGTAGTAGCTAAAACATTAGGTGTCCATGACTCAACCATTCTACGCAGAACTGACAAATTTCCTGAGCTATGCGAAACGCTGGCAGCTTCGGGGATTAAAGATTTCGTGCTGGAAGGTGAGAGAAAAATATCTGAGGAAGAATATCGCTTTTTGTGGAAGCAAATCGGAGAACTTTCTTTGATGAGAACAAAAGAAAACGCCACAGTTGCTGGAACAGTTGAGGCGCATTAGTAAATCATTCACGGGAGTAATTATATATGGAAGAAGAATTTTTAACAACGGATGAGGTTCATTGGCCGTTTGAAATGCCAATTGCTAATGATGAAATACTTACTGAAGGACGATTACCTAGCGAATTTAGCATAGGCGGTTGGATTTATGTCATGAGCAATCCAAGCATGCCAGAGATTTATAAAGTTGGAATGACAACTTGTTCACCAGAAAAAAGAGCCCAGGAGCTTTACTCATCTTCTGGTGTACCAACAAAGTTTAATGTTGAGCTGGCGTTTTATTCAAGTGACCCAAGAAAAGATGAAGCAACAGTTCACAGGATCCTGGCTCCATATCGCGTTAATGAATCACGGGAATTCTTCAAAGCTCCACTAGAGAAAATAAAGTGGGGGTGCAGAGAGGCAGGTATGAATTATAGAGAAAACGACATCTCAGAAATCGCAGTTCTCACTGATGTAATTTGTACCGACACACTCAAAAGGCTAAACGTCGATGAGATATTTGACTCAGAAGGCTTTTGTTACTTCGGAGATAAAAACGCAGTAGCTGAAATGCTAATAAGAATATCAGCCAGGCTAATGATGAAAACACCTGGTTACTCATTTTATATAAATGATGGAGAGGTGAGCCTTATTGAGCCAGCGGATGAGCAATACTTCAGAAGCGTTGAAAACAGGCCACAGGCAGAGATACCAAATTTTATTAAGGAGTTAATCAATGGCCAGAGCAAGAAATATTAAGCCAGGCTTTTTTACTAATGATGATTTAGCAGAGTGCGAGCCATTGGCTCGTATTCTTTTTGTAGGCTTATGGACAGTTGCCGATCGCGAAGGTCGACTGGAAGATAAACCACGCAAAATTAAAGCTATGGTTTTGCCATATGACGACGCTGATTGTGACAAATTACTCGCTCAATTACATGGTAAAAACTTTATCACTAGATATGCAGTAGATGGGAATGAGTTTATCCAGATTAATAACTGGAAGAAACACCAGAACCCTCACATGAAAGAAGCGGCTAGTGAAATACCAGAACAAGTCACGCAACCTACTGATATTAAAGAAGCACCAGAAAAGCACTATACAAGTACAGTACAAGAACAAGAAGAGAATCAAACTATCCCTGCTGATTCCCTTAACCTGATTCCTGATTCCCTTAACCTGATTCCCTATAACACCCAAGCCGAAAAAACGGCTTGTCCTGGTGATGAAAAAAAATCGTCAGGCAATGTTCAACCGATAGCAAAAAAATATGCATTCGAGGGACAGGTTATTCGACTCAATCAAAAAGACTTCGATACCTGGAAGGGATTATTTCCAAATATCGACCTGGTTGCAGAGTTAACACGTTTAGACCTGGAGTTCGAGAAGGACAAACCTAAGAACTGGTTTAGCACAGCAAGCGCGAAGCTGAACTACCAGAACAAAAACGCCAAACCTACTTGGACGCCTAACAAGCGAGTAGCCAGTGAGAACTTTGGATCCAAGGATTATGGACAAACGGATATGCCAACATGGGTGAATTAAATTATGAACCTGACAGAAAGAATTCAAGAAATCGAAAAACACCTGGCAGAGATTGATAAACAACCTGCTGAAATACCAAACACAGAAATTCATTACCTGGATATCGAATGTGAAACTCATGGAGCATACCAGGCTAGAAAACGAGTAAGCACAAGTGGATTAAAGATAGCATCCCGACCATCACCATGCCCCAAGTGCCTACTTGAAGAGCTAGAAAAGTTAAGGGCTGAAAAGCAGCAAAGTGACGAACGTGGCAAAAAGCGTCTTATTGAAAAACTCCTGGCTGAACTGAATATCCCTGAACGTTTTATTCCATGCACCCTGGATAATTACGAGCCAGTTAACCAGGATGCAGCTAGAAATCTAAGTGTTTGCAAAGCGTATGCAAACAAGTGGACGGATAGACTACGGCAGGGTGGCGGGTTGGTTATGTGTGGCAAGCCTGGAACTGGTAAAAATCATCTAGCCCTGGCTATTGCCCGACACGTTATTGAGCAACACCAGGATTCCGCACTATTCACAACCGCATTACGGATTGCCAGAAAGTTCAAATCAACCTGGAGTAAAAACGCGACCGAATCTGAGTCAGATGTCATTAGAATTTATACCAACCCTGATTTACTGATAATTGACGAAGTAGGTGTTCAATTTGGGTCTGAAGCTGAAAAGTTGATCTTGTTTGAAATCATCAACACCAGGTATGAGCGAATGAAACCAACCATTCTAATTAGCAACCAAACCAGGGAAGAACTAGGCGCGTTTATCGGCGAACGGGTCATTGACCGTATGAGTGACGGTGGCGGTTGTACATTGGCTTTCACCTGGGATAGTTACCGATCACGCAAGCAAGCAGCCTAACACACCAAATCATAAGGACTACTAGATGAGCATATTATTTCACAAGGATAGAAATTGGCTTCAAACGCCACAAATCATAACTCATGGGTTGCTAATGGATAGCAAGCAAAGATCCCTATCAATGCCAGAGGAAAAACACCTCAACCGTAAAATTCGCAGTTGCTACCCAAGGGGAAAAACATACAACAACCTTGAGAGAATTGAGTATTTCAGCAAGCGGGGATTCTAGGATGGAATATCTACGCGATATTTTAGGCACACTATTTTTCATGCTAGTTCCTATTACTGGCTTTCTATCGGTAGCTTTCCTGATTTATCACGATAAGCAAGGTTGGGGATGGTTGCTGTTCGTAGTGGTTGCTATTTCTGGCAGCTTAAAAATTAGTTATGGCAATTAAGCGAGGTGTTGAGTGATGAAAAGTGTATCGAGTATTTATTTAGTGATGGGACACAACTACGAGTCAGATGAGAGTTACCCAATCAAAGGATTCCGCACTGAAGTTATGGCTGAAAATTTTAAGACTGAAATGAGGGCTAGCAATCCTAGCGAGCACTTTTATTGGGTTGTAGTGGAGATTGAGTGATGAAAGGAACAACGTTAATTGAGCTCACAGATAATGAGTTCAAAGCATTAATTGACCTATTGGGGGAGCTAATTGGAAACTCCATGAACAGCGAAGAAGAACTCAAGTTGTACGAAAAATTAAAGGGTATGGAGGCATCTAATGCAGGGAACTAATCCAACTAATGCTATTCAACTAGAAGTTTTGTGGATGGGGAAAAATGACATTTTTGTCTTTTTCGTTAAAGGTCGAGCACCATTAGGTGTTTTGCAGGAAATAGAAACCCAGTTACTAAAAGATACTGAAGAGCATGAAATATTTACTAAACATGGCACGTATCAAATTAACGTCACAAGAGATAACGGTGAATATGATAGCCATGGTCGATGTGAAATTGCACCCTATTGGGATTTCGACATTCAATCATTTGGGCCAATGCCGGAGGAATATTATGCAGGGAACTAATTGGGTTAAGGTGAGTGAGAGATTGCCTAACGATTACGCAGTAGTTTTGACTAAAAACAATGGTGCAAATGCTAGAGCTATATTTATCTACGATGAGCAGGAAAAGCCAACTTTTATTCACTTTAGTCGAAACGGGAAAAGCAGAATACTGAGCAATGTAACTGATTGGCGCTCACCACCAATGCCAGAGGGTGAATGATGAAGATAAAACGAAAAATTCACAATAAGCTATTTCCAACTCGTAAATTGGCATTCTATCAGCATTCAAAAGTAGATGAATGGAACTCGCTAGAGTGCTACATGGACAAGTGGTTGTTAGTTATTTTATTTATCCCGATTGTTGTCATTGGAACGCTAGTAGCTGGATTTCCTACGGCATTCAAAGAGGCGACGGTTTATTTCAACAATCCATATTCAGTCGATAGCCTGACGCTCGCTGAAGTGGAGTCAATCAAGCGCCTTCAGGAGAAATAGCATGAACGAACTAAAGAAATGCCCTGAATGTAAATCAACAAAAGTTGGTGTCGCCAAAAAACTGAAATTCCCAATGTGGTTTGTAATTTGTCATTGTTGTGAACATCGAGGCATGGCGCAACCATCAGAGCATGAAGCCATAGCAGCATGGAACAGGAGAGCTAATGATGAATGAGTTAAAAAAGTGCCCGCTTTGTGGCAGCAAAGTTAAATGGTGTGGCGAGAATGAGCTAGACCCTGAAGATAATCACCTTTGTGACCATATCCAATGTACTAATGTTGATTGTGGCGCTGATTTCTCTTTTATACACAATAACGACATTTACCCTGATAATTCTGATGACATGACGCCAGAAGAATTAATGCAAATTGACCGTGATTATTCAGCGGAGCGGTTTAACAGGAGAGCTAACAGTGATAACAGTAAAAACAAGTGAGTTGACAGGCATTGCTCTAGACTGGGCTGTCACTGAAGCTATAGGTGAGCAACACAGAGAAGATGCTTACAGAAAAAAATACTCAAGTGATTGGCGTGATTGCGGAACGTTACTGGAAAGGTTCAGGATAGACGTTCATCATGAAATTGGAGGATGGTTAGCGCATAAAGACCTAGGTTTTATTGGTGCTGCAAATGACCTGAAAATCGCTATCTGTCTTGCAATAGTCGGATGGAAGTTTGGCGATGAAGTGCAAATACCCGCATCACTTCAGGAGGCTAATTGACAGATGACATCTGTCTCCATAAATCCAATCTCAAAGGCATCTTCAAAACCCTCTCAGAAGTAACAGAAACCGGCAAACGTTACCGAATCAAAATCACCGAATGGCGTGAACTCAGAACAATACCAATGAACAAAACATGGCGTATGTGGATAGAAACCACAGGCGATTGGCTGCGTGCGCGTGGTGTTGTCATTGATATTAAAAATGGCGCTGGTGAAGTCGTCCTATCAAAGCCAATCACTAATGAAGAAACGCATGAGTATTTTGTCGGTCACTGGCTAGGTCGTGATGAAAACGGAGAGCGTGAGAAAACCCGCAAGATGGATAAAGCACGGATGCTCTACATGATGGAGAAACACGAAGAATGGTGCATTGAAAAAGGCATTCCAATCATCATCCCAAACGACAGCGAATACATGAAACTCAAGGAGCAGCAAGAGAGATGAAACGGACTAACGCATTAGAGCAAATGAAAAAATGGATGGAAGTAATCCCTCAGTGCTTGCAGCCACAGAATAAGCAAGCTGACAGCGAAGAACCCAAAGAGAAGCCAGTAGCCAAGAAGCGGAGGGCGAGAAAGTGAAACGCAAATACCCAAACTTAACACTTGGAGCCAAGTTATTTATGGTGGCCATATTTGCTTGTCTATTTGCATCTGCATGGATATTTAAGGTGGCGATATATGGCTAATTTCAGGCGGCGAAAATGTAAAATATGCAATGAATGGTTTATACCCGAGAAGGATTTTGAAAAATGGTGCAGTCAAGAACACAAGGAAGAGTTAGCAATACGGATTTACAGAACAGACAGGGAGAAGAAGCAAAAAGCATTTAAAAAGCAGCAACGAGAAAAAGAAATAAAAGCCCGCGACAAACTCAAAATCAGAAAGCTATCAGTAAAACCCCTCAAATACTTCACCCAACAAGCTCAGAACGCATTTAACGCATACATCAGATATAGAGACCGAAACGAACCTTGCATCTCCTGTGAGCGATTTCACGAAGGCCAATATCATGCTGGGCATTATCGAACTACAGGCGCAAACCCTGAGCTTAGATTTAATGAGGACAACTGTCATAAGCAATGCGCCCCATGCAATAACCATCTGTCAGGCAATATCGAAAAATACACTCCTAATCTGATATAGAAAATAGGACAGGAGCGATTCGATATTTTGATGGGATTTCATGAGCTGCCAAAGTGGAAGCGTGAGGACTATGAGCGAATGCGGGACTACTACAGGAAGAAATTGAAGGAGCTGAAAGATGTTCACTGACATAGGCGCAGCAATTGAAGAGGCTAGATGGCTCAGACAGCAAACCAAGCATCACCATGTAGTCACTCAAAATAGCAAAGGATATCTAAAAGTCAGGCAAGAAACAGGATGGAGAAAGGAGTCTCTACTACGCAAAGCATATAGCACACGTTATGACTGTCATAATCACACAGTATTGCCGGAGGTAAGATGATCACGTACCACTACGATAAGCGAATACTTCCTGATGCACATCCAGAACTAGCGATGATTAGGGAAAAGGTTAGATACAATCCTGAAACTGGCAATTTCACTAGCAACCTTCATAAAGGCGTCATGGTCAAAGGTTACATGCGTGATGATGGCTATATCGGGGTTAGCGTTAACTCGAAGAAATATGCAGCGCATAGATTAGCTTGGTTCTATATGCATGGAGTATGGCCTGAAAATGACATAGACCACATCAATGGGAACACTTCAGATAATCGGCTATCAAATCTAAGACTGGCCACTTCAGCACAAAACTCATGGAATAGGAGGATAGGGAAAAACAATACCTCTGGCGCTAGATGTATATCGTTTGAAAGGAAAACAAAACGGTGGCGCATCCAGATCAATCGACTTGGCCATAAGTTTTATTTGGGTAGCTTCAAGGATAAAAACCAAGCTATTCGAGAGGCTAATTATTTCTTAAAGCTAAATGACGGCGAATTCTTTACTTGCGTAACAGCAAGGCACGACCTACCACAAGACCAAATAGCGTTACTTGCATTGATCAAGAAGCAGAGAGACATCGACCCGACAAGAGGGCTAGAGCCTCACGAGAGGGTGTGGATTAGCCATATTCTAAGTGGTTGGGGGGCATGGGCTTATGATGGGCTGGAAGAAAAAGGGAAAATAAGCCCAATCGGTCGCTTTATGGAATCTGTATCTGGTCGGGGGGCCATAACAGCAGATGGAATAACAGCGATAATCGAAGGGCTTCATTCTCGTGGCTACACTGGAAATGAGCTTATCAAAAAACTCTCGCAAATAATCGCAAATCTTAAGCATCGTTCAGTTCCAAAGTGTTCTGATGATTTAGGCGGGTATGTCGATAGTATGCTAATTAAGGTGTTTGGCGCTAACTCTCCACTCATTAGAGTTGCAGTTAACTATTATGTATATGGGCACAGAATAGAAACTATCGCTCAGTTTTTAATGAAGATCACTAGCGGGGCATTAACCATGCCTCAAGCAAGAGATAGGGTTAGATGGTGCATTAGAATAATTGAGGCAAAGATGCAGAAGGCAATAACTACTGACCTTAATAATGGAAAGGAGATTGATGATAAATTCGAATAAGAAAAAGTAATGCAAATAGTTGCAAAAAAATTATTACCTGATATATTTATGTTATCCTCCGCTAGTTATTGCGTTCGGAGTGTTTAAATAATTAATAGAGCCTCACTTCGGTGGGGCTTTTTATTGCCAAAATTCCAACGTGTAAGTAATCCTTACAAGTTCACATTCAAGAGGTCGCCTAGTGCGGCCTTTTTCTTTTTTAGGGTAATTATGAAAATTTATATTGCAGGTCCTATGTCAGGGTTGCGTGATTGTAATCGCTCTGAGTTCAATCGAGTGGCTGATATTCTCACCAAGAATGGTGATGTTGTACTAAACCCCGCCACTCTCCCTGATGGATTATCTCAAGCTGATTACATGGCTGTATGTATTGCAATGCTTCAGCGATGCGATGCAATTTTAATGCTGAATGGATGGCAGGGTAGTGAGGGAGCTAAGGCTGAACATGCATTAGCTAAAAAACTCGGGCTAGAGTTTCTCACATTGAATCAGCCATTCTTCCCGTAACAAATACGCCGCCACAGAATTCTAATCACACACACTTAATTGACGCATAGAGATTGTGCGCGGCTATCTATTAACTTTAATCACGGAACACTCCGCAAGGGGGTGTATATGCGTATGCAAGAAAAATACTCCAGCCCCTTTGCTTATGCGTGGGGTGTGTTAACCGCCACGATTGGCGCTATGTCATTAGATCAATGGGCGGTTCTGATTGGTATTTTATGTACCGTTGGAACATTTGCAGTTAATTGGCATTACAAGCGTAAAGAATTCAACTTAAAGGCACTTAGAAATGGCAAAGATACCTAAGAAAATAACTGCTGCGATTGGTGGTGGTGTTATTGGCCTGTCAGTTGCAATGATTTCTCTATTCGAGGGTGTGGAGCACAAACCATACAAAGACGTGGTGGGTATTACAACGGTGTGTTATGGGCACACTGGTAGCGATATTGTTTACGGTAAAACATACACCGAGGCAGAGTGCTTGGCTTTACTTGAAAAAGACCTC
This sequence comes from Providencia sp. PROV130, assembly GCF_028482225.1. Taxonomy (NCBI): domain Bacteria; kingdom Pseudomonadati; phylum Pseudomonadota; class Gammaproteobacteria; order Enterobacterales; family Morganellaceae; genus Providencia; species Providencia sp. PROV130. Next base: position 211,796 of record NZ_JAMPQC010000001.1, read on the forward strand.
AGCAAAGTCAGAAAGGGTGTAGACCCTCTAATCAAAGTCGATATTGACGATAACACCAGAGCCGCTATTTATTCATTTACCTACAACGTAGGCACAGGTGCTTTTGCACGTTCTACGATGCTGAAGAAATTGAATGCAGGCGATATCGCTGGTGCTTGCAATGAATTAAAACGCTGGACTTATGCAGGTGGTAAAGAATGGAAAGGCCTAATAACACGCAGAGAGATAGAAAAAGCCGTATGCCTTGGAAGGTTCGACTAGGCTTACTTTTATTCTTTATCGGATTCCCCGCTTACTTGGCGGCTGGCGTATATGTACTCAGAGACGATACCTGCAGTATTGACAAGATAAGTTTAGAAAAGCGCTGTCAAAAAGCTATCGATCACTATAAGGGCAGACAGGTGAACTTATGAAGATAGATAGCTCAACTTGGTTGTTTCTTATGGTGGTTGGTCTGGGTTGGTGGGCTGTAAGTGAGTATGAAAGTAATTCACTGTTGAAAGATGACAACTTTAAGAAAAGCAAAATCATTGCCACTCAGTCGCTTCAATTCAATCGCTTTAATCAAATGGCAACCACGGCTTATCGCTATGGCATTCAGGCAGAAGTTAAGTCACAGGAGAGAGTAATTGAATACAGAACGATTCTTAAAAAAGAGCCTACTTGTGATTTGCCTGTGCCTCAGTCTATTGCTGATAGGTTGCTCAAATACACCGATAGTCTTAGGTCAATGTACACCGATACCGGAAACATTAACTCAACCAGTGTTAGTGCCGCTCCCCCCCAAACTTTAACCTATTGTGAAGCAGTTGGTTGGGTGGATTTTTTATTAGCAGCGCTTGATAAGGCTAATGGGCAATTAAAGGGCATTCGAGACATTGAACAACAACGAGCCTCCAATATCGGAGCCTCATAACGCATAACCCCGACAAGGTTAGATAATTTGTTAAACCGATAAAGAGGTGATCCAAATATCTTGACTGCTAGGAACAGACTAGAAGTGGCTTAGCAGAGTATCGCTAGGCTGCGAACTCTACGCATTTCACC
>NZ_JAMPQC010000002.1:0-1513 GCF_028482225.1 Providencia sp. PROV130
GGAAATTAAAAAATTTGATTTATTGACTAGCTCCTCTGCAATCGCCGATGGAGTTAAAAAGAAACACAAAACAGTAATTCAACTTGTTCGCCATTATGTCGATGACTTAAATGAATTCGGAAGGGTGGCATTTGAAATGCGATCCTTTGATACAGACGGTGGACGACAAAAGCAGCAAGTAGCGCTACTTAATGAACAGCAGGCAACATTGTTAATTACATACATGCGTAACAATGATGTAGTCAGGGCATTCAAGAAAAGACTTGTTTCTGAATTCTTCAAGATGCGTTCTGCTTTAGCTGCCAAAAAGTTAGATAGAAATACGTCAAGATTGGAATATAAGCCAATGACCGATGCGGTCAAAAAGGCGAGAGAGGAACAAGGCAAGACTATTTCACCTCACCATTTTAGTAATGAAGCAGACTTAATTAATCGCATTGTGCTTGGTATGACGTCTGCTAAGTTTCGTGTACATAACGAAATAGGAAAGAAAGAGCCTATCCGTGATTACTTAACACCAGAACAAATACATTGCGTAACTGAATTGCAAAGAGCCAATACAGTGTTTATCTCAATGGGATGGAACTTTGAACAACGAAAGGAAGAATTAACTAAGTTGTTTAATAAAAACCATAAGCAACCGCTACTAGAAGAAATGCACAGGCTGGCAGCATAAGGATGTCACCATGAAAATAAATACAACTGGGCTAACAACAGGTCAATCTTTCGCAATTTTAGCTATATGCATGATCGCCGCGCTATCAATAAGTTTCTTTGTGTCATGGTGCTTGCTGCATATTTGGAATTGGTTTGCTGATTCAGCAGGATTCGACTTGGCAATAAGTATCAACTGGGGAACTGTGGTTGGGCTATCAGTAATTCTATGGGTTCTTAAGTCGATATTTGGCAAGAAGGAATAGGTCGCTCAGCGGCCTTTTTTATTGGGTGGAATATGAAGAAATACACAGTAACAGCAACAAAGAAAGACGGCACTACATACGAAGGCTTAATGACAACTAAAGAGCCTCGTGTAACTAATGGCCTAATCGCTATCGCACAGGCTGACGGTGCATGGATATACATTTCACCAGATGAGATTAGCAGCGTTGAATATGTGCCCGTGGTTGATGTACCTACTGACACCTTGAGTGGTGCGTAAATGAAAAAGGTCAACGTGAGCATGACTATCGCTGATAGTGAAGGTAAAGAAATAGACAGCGCCACATTTAACGTATTCAAGCGTAAAAGGGATGGGAAATTCATTGTTGAGCTCGACGGTATTGGTGAGCCATTTGCCATGCGGGTTACTGTGCTAAATAACCTTATGCGCATTGATGATGAGCCAAGTAATGTTGGAGTAATCGGATGGTTAAAGAGGTTGCTTTGCAGATAACCAATCACAAAGCTCATCATGGTGGGCTTTTTAATTTGTTATGAGGATATGAATATATGGCTAAAAGACCAGATTGGGAGGCCATCGAGTCGGCTTACCGAGCTGGCGTGATGTCACTCC